>JASHTR010000164.1 GCA_030040455.1 Terriglobia bacterium
ACCAACCTTAACATTTCGAGTATAACACACCGCGCCCGGCTGTCAATCCGCACTCGCATGAGGCCTCGGAGGAATGAACCCAAAAATCACAACGGCCGCACAGATGATCATCACCGAACTAACCATAAAGACGGATCCGTAAGAAACGTTCTGAGCCAGCCGGTCGAGGTAGTTGATCGCTGTTACAGAAAACAGCAGAGCCAACACGATGCTTCCACCGGAGCGGGTACGGGGTATCGTTGGATGAGTTTCCATTCCTAGCAGAAGTGCCTTTACTGATGACCGCGCCCTTTGGAATGCGGTGGCTTGCCGCCGCTTTTCCCAGGGCCAGCTTGCGGGCTACGGGATATTCCTTCAGCGCTGCGAGCCAGCTCGCCGGCGCAAAGCGGCAGCACGCTGCCGCACTCCAAGGCTCCCGCATACGTAAAGATAGTGTTGGACGCACCACACTAGCTTCCGTGTCGAATGCCGGAGAAAATAGTTCGGCCGCCATCGACGAAAAGCGTGGCGCCGGTGACGCAGCGCGCCATGTCGGAGGCGAGAAACAGGGCCACGTTGGCCACGTCCTCCGCAGAGATCCTGACCCTCAAGGGCTGCATCGAAACCAGTTGCTCCGGATTGAGCTGCCGGTTCAGCGCAAAGTACTCATCACTCATGGGCGAAAAAACCAATCCGGGACAAATCGCATTAGCTCTGACGCCATTCTGCCCGTAATCCACCGCAAGGCTGAGAGTCAGCGAGAGCATTCCACCCTTGGCGACTCCGTAGGGAAAGGCGTGGGCCTGGGCCCTCACCGCATGTGTGGAAGCAATATTGATAACCGCCCCTCCTCCACCCCCCACCATCAATGGCAGCCCGTATTTCGAGCAGAGCCAGGCGCCCTTCAGGTCGACGTTCAGACAGGCTTCCCATTCCTCCTCCTCCAGCGTCGTCGCCGTCTTGTAGAGATAAATGCCTGCGCTATTCACCAGGATATCGATCTTAGGAGTCTCCCGCCGGATCCGGTCGAAGGCGTCTGCCACATCTTCGGACGAAGCCACGTCAACACAAACCGCAGCAGCTCTTCCGCCTTCACGCTCAATCTCATTGGCCGCGTTTTGGGCTGTATCGGCGTTCTTATCCAGGACGAAAACAAACGCTCCCTGGTGACTGAAAAGAACGGCGGTAGCTCTACCGATTCCGGACCCACCGCCTGTGATCACGGCGACCTTGTTCTTGAGCACAATCTTCCTCGGTCAGGGATTGAACTACGGGAGGTCATGCTCCCGGAAGCCTCCCAGGTCCGCCTCTGGATCATCCAGCACCATTCCAAGATCGCGCAGATTAAAGATGATGACGGCGGTGTCAGGGGCTAAGGCCTCCGGCGAGTGCCGCACGCCTCGTGGGACCACGGTGAAATCCCCCTTGCTGAGCTCGACCGAGCCGGCCTCGGAATCTATCCGCAATCGCCCTTCAAACACAAACCAACCCTCGTCGCCGTTCGGGTGAAAGTGCCACGGGAAACGACCTGTCACCTTTGCCATTCGCACGCTATAACGTTCATCGATTCGCATGACGTGAAAGTTCGTCCGCGGGGGTTGACCCTCGAGAAGATCGAGCAGATTCGCCTTTTGGAGTGTCACTTTTTCCTCACGCCCTTCAACCCTGAGCTCAGGTTGACCTTCCAGAGGCGGTCGTGAACATCAGGAACGGCGTGGTCAATACCATAGTCACGCCACCCGATCGGATAGCGCAGCTCATTGACCTTGTCCCAATCGATTTCGATGCCCAGGCCTGGCCCATCCGGGATCAGCATGTATCCATTTTCGTACTGGATTTTGTTTCGTGCGGGGTCTTCGGTATAGAGGAGAGGACCGATAGCCACCGTCGGATAGTGCAGGTTCACGACTGCAGCGCCCACGTGGGCTTCGGCGGCGGTCCCCAACGACGTCTCCTGCGTTGTGCTGAGTATCGTACGCAGCCCCAGGGTCTCTGCTACGGCAAAGACCTTCAGCGACTCTCGCATGCCACCGTGGGAGCTGTTGGCCACGTTGATGATATCGACCGCGCGCGCTTCCCACAGCGCAATCGCATGACGGGCATCACCCACATGCTCGCTTACGGGAATGTCCAGTTTCGCTCGCACCTCCGCCATGCCTTCGATGTCGCGGGTGGGCGCAACACTTTCTACATACTGTGGTTCGTAATGCTTTCGGAGGCGATTGATGAGCCGAACCGAGTCGGCGGGATAGACATGGTTGCTCAGATCGAAAGCCTGCATCGTAATTCGATCGCTGACCTGGCATCGCAGCGAAGCCAGAAAGAGATCGTCCATATCGGGCGAGCCTCCAACGTAAATCCTAAAATTGTCAAAGCCTTCGCCCAGAAGCTGGCCCACAATCTGGAGGTTGCGCTCGATATGCTTCTCGTCCAGGTTGCGAAAAATGGGAAAGCAGACTTTGATCTTCGTTCGCACTGGTCCGCCAAAGAGAACGTAGACGGGGATGCCCAGGAACTTGCCGGATATATCGTGCAGCGCCATTTCCACACCGGCGCGCAGGCTCCCGGTGTAAATCCCTGTATCGCCACGGCCAGTAAAGAGCTGACCGAGAAGATGATCCAGCCGGGCCAGTTCCATCGCGTTCTGTCCGCATAGCACGTTGGCAAGGCTCTTCTGGAGGTCGTCGAGATCCGGCATGGTCAAGGGCAAGTCCGTGATGTCTGCGTACTCCCCGACGCCTGTAATTCCCAAGTTGGTATCCAGCCGGATGAAGACGTGCTGCGAGCCGTCGCCGGATAGACGAGGCGTTCGAATTGGAAACAGGCTAACGCCTGTGATGACGACTGCCTTCGCGCTGTTAAAATTGACCTTTCTCTCTGTCATAACCTTCCCTGTTCCCAAGCCTGGGAGGCCGCGGCCAGCAGATGCGCTCGTGTGGTGCGTCGAAAGTGCCTTTACTGATGACCGCGCCCTTTGGAGTGCGGTGGCTTGCCGCTGCTTTTCCCAGGGCCAGCTTGCTGGCCACGGGATATTCCTTCAGCGCCGCGAGCCCGCTCGTCGGCGCAAAGCGGCAGCACGCTGCCGCACTCCAAGGCTCCCGCATACGTAAAGAGAAGTGTTGGACGCACCACGAGGAACTGAAATTCGTGACATCTCTCGACGCGCGCATGTCATGCCGCTGAGCGGAGCATCTCTGTAGTTCCCTGAGAGGAAATGTAGGAACCCTTTGCTGCTCTCAGGGTAACAGTCCTTCGACTTTGTCAATCTTTTTCTGTAACTCAACGCTCGTTCTTCAGATAAATAGCGACCAGGTCGTAAGTTTGAAGCTCGGGAATCACGACGTCCCAATACTGGCCACGCTTTTGAACTTCGGGAAGGCTCTTGAGGAGATTATCCGGCGACAAGACTTCCACCCTCCCGACCGGAGTGCGAACTTGTACTCTAATTTCCTTTTCCAACGCTTGGCGATAATTCAGAAGATGGAGGATAACGCGCCGGTATCTCGCTTGATAGGCAACATTAGAGAGAATTGCCTCCCGAGGCTCAACATCCACCAGCTCTGACTCTTTCAGGTAGCGATGGATCAACGAAACCATATCCCTCGCCGAGGGGAGCTGGGGCAAATAGAGCGCGAATCCTTTCCCCCGTGCTCGAACCCGTTGGGCCGGCGGGAGAGTCTTCTTGGAAATATCCAGAAGCTTTCCCAGCCCGAAGTCCTGCCCGGGCGAGGCTGGTCCTGTGGAGAATAAGGAAGCGTCTCCAACTGCGACCAGAGTGCCTCCGCCTTCATGCACCCATTGGGTGAGAGCAACGCACCAATCACCACTCACAGGGTTCGTATGAGGCACAATCATTGCATCGTACTGCTTCAGATTCCTTTTTTGCGGATCCTGGTAATTAAAAATTACGTCATAGTTCAGGTTTTGCTCTGAGAGCTGGTTCAGGTAGGGGACTACGGAATCGGTCGTGTCGCAGAGAATGGCGACTTTCGCCAAGGATTGAGAGTCGAGATAATACTGTTCGTTTCTCTCCAGGAAGTTGTTGTAAGCTCCTATGGCGCGCAGGTCCTCAAGCGCCTGATGGTCGCCGAAATAGAGGTTACGCAGGAAAAGGCCTTCGAAATAGGGTTCAAACCCCACGTGGTACATCGCGCATTCCGCGATCGCTAACTGCCACTTTCGAGGCTGCATCGGCGTCGTCATCCGGTCACCTTCGTGGCGCCCGCCATCTTCCATCGAAACCGGCCGCCAGCCTTCTCCAACTCCCCAGTTGTAACGGAGCAGGCCAGCGTTGGTTGCAAGATAGGGCTTTGGCTTATCCGTGTAATAGCCGGGTTCCTGCCCGTCTTCGGTCGTCACGCCGTTCTGGAATCGTCCCCAGGTATAAATGCCGTGGTTATAATTCGACATGATCACAACATGAGGATTTATCCTGGAAGCCGTCCGATAGATTGCGTCGAGGAAATTCATAACGTTCTTTTCGCCGTAATACCCGAAGGTGTTGTCAATCCAGAAGGCATCCGCGCCAGCTCGCGCGGCCGCGGCAACCCGTTCCTCTTGTAGAGACAACCAGTCCCGATGGGTGATGTCTGCCATGTAACGGTTCGGACGGCTGTAAAACAGCGGTCCTCCGCCAGGCAGCCGCTTCACCCAGGCAATGCTCTCCGGCTCGTGCTCAAACATGTCCTTCCAGAACATGTTTCCGATAGAGAAATAAGCGGCGACATAAATGTTGTTTTTGTGGCACGCCTTGATATAGGCGCTTACGAGGCGATGTTGCTCTTGCTCGGTTTCAGCGGAGAAGCCGTTGCTCCACGTTACCCAGGCCCAGTTGATGTGGGCTATTTTGAGGAATTCGATCGTCCTGGGATTGTACCAATCGCGCGTCGCCTGTAACACTTGGCGCGGATCATCCATGGTGTAATTAGGCCATCCCGATAGCACACCCTTTTCTGCCTCGATAGGTCCGCCATCCCAGCGCGCAGGCCGGAACTTCCCAGGTTGGAACCACGAGGGAACAGTCGCAGGATTAGTGATCGGCCCGGGCAGTAACGCGGACGAGGAAGGAAGATGGGAATGGGGCAGCATGGTGAATGCCGCGCCCGCCGCCGTTTCGTCTAAAAATTTTCGACGTGAGATCCGGTGGACGCTAGACATACGGTCCCACCCTGAGCTCGAGGTTCGCCAGCCCTTGGATCGGACACGGGCGAGACGCGAGCGCAGGATTCTCGCTTGAATCGTGCTTCGTGTGCGCGCCCAATTGGTATCGCTTCACTCGACCACATTACACGACCCTGTTCTTCGCCTGCAAGGCGAGAGTTTTCCACTATCCCCAATGGGGACACTAACTCAGTGCTATCCGGCTTGAGAGGGATGGGTCTGACGTTGAGGACCAACGAAGATTCCCGGATCGCTCATCCGCGTGGCGCCGAATCCGAGCCGCAGACCACTCCATTATGCTGGACAAGCACTCAAGATATCGATGTGAGATAATGAGCGGCGGCCTTGCGTGTCCGGAGCGGCCTTTCAATCGAAGGGAGTGCACATTGCGGGAACAAAGCATGAAACTCAAAATGGTGTTGGTTGTTGCGGTCTTGTTGAGTGCGACGTTAGCGAGGGCTCAGTCAGACCCTGGAGACATAATGCCGATTCTGAGCCAGCGGCTTCAGCCCTCCAAAGTTGTAACGTTCCAGTTGCAGCAATTCCTGATGCAAAGAGTGCCGAAACTGCAAGTCCCGTCGAGCGCGGAGGAATGGACGGCTGAGGCTCAGCGGGTGCGCCAGCACGTGCTGGACGACGTCATATTCCACGGGTGGCCCCGCTACTGGGTGAATTCGCCGCCTCGCTTTGAAGATGAGGGGACTATTCCTTCGGGGAAGGGATATCAGTTGCATAAGCTGCGATATGAGATCGTGCCCGGCTTTTATACCACCGCCTTGCTCTATGAACCCGACCCTTTAAGGGGAAGAGTGCCTGCGGTCCTCGACGTCATGGGACACTTTCCAATACAGGGCAACAAGATTGAGTTCGAACAGAAGTTTTGTATCAACCAGGCGCTCAAAGGCATGATCGCGTTAAACCCCGAATGGCTGGGAATGGGCGAACTGAACGCGCCGGGAAATGCGCATTGGTTTGCGGCGCATCTTGACCTGGTGGGCATGAACGGCGTAGGGCTTTTCTACCTGGCGATGCGCCGGGGGCTTGATTATCTTTCCGAAGACCCTAACGTTGATCCCCATCGCATTGGCGTGACGGGGCTTTCGGGGGGAGGATGGGAGACCATAACACTCAGTAGCCTTGATCCACGAGTCCTGGTGTCCATTCCGGTTGCGGGCTATACAACATTACCAGGGAGGCTCGAGCGGTTGCCCGGAGAGCCGGGAGACATCGAGCAGAACGCCAGCGATTTCTTGATGGGCCAAGGCTATTCAACGCTGACCGCGATCCGAGCCCCTCGGCCGACGCTTCTGATCTATAACGCTGAGGACAATTGCTGCTTCCGTGCTCCTTTGGTCAAACCTTATGTTTTTGACGCGATCCAACCGTTCTTCGGGCTATACGGCAAAGAGGATGTTTTTCAGTTCCACCAGAATACAAACATTTCCGCCCACAACTACGGGTTGGACGATCGGGAGCATGCCTACCGTTTTTTCAACACGTACTTTCATCTCCAGGGCGGGGCCGCTGAGATTCCCGTTGGCAAATATGTCAAGAGCTATGACGCGCTCGTGGTTGGCCTTCCAAAGAACAATCTGACCATCCTGGGCTTGGCGCAAAAGGTGGCCAGCGAGACCGCGCGCGCAACCGTGCCGTCAGGGGCGGCTGCAAAGGCTGCATGGCTCACTTCGGAGCGGACGAAGCTCCGCGGGGTCGTGCGGTATCACGCCGTTACAATGTCCCATGCCTGGCCGGAATACAATACGTATCACAACCAGGTGGAGTCCGTTTCCTACCGGTTCGAGCTGAGCAATGGTCTCTCGGCGACCGGCGTTTGGCTGAAGGATGTCCCAACCCCGTCCCATGCGCCGATGACCATTGTGCTGAATGATGGAGGAAAGAAGGATGCCGCAACTCAGCTCTGGAACCGCGTCCCCGAAGTTGCGGACCGCCTGGAGGGAGGCGAGCAGGTGCTCGCCCTAGATTTGCTCTTCACGGGTGATGCGGCGCCGGACCAGCCCGCCGAATACTTTACTGAAATGCTTGCTGCCACGGGAGAACGCCCCCTTGGGCTCGACGCTGCACAGCTCCTTGCCCTTGCCCATTGGGCGCAACAACGATGGAATCCTTCCAGGCTTCAGGTCGAAACTACGGGTATCCGCAGCCAAGTCCGGGCCCTGATTGCTGCCGCCTTGGAGCCGGGCTTGTTTTCTGAAATTGAAAACGATGGCGGAATGCAAAGTCTCTCGTACCTTCTGGACAAGCCCGTTAAATATACGGTCGCGCCTGACCTGTTCTGCCTTGACCTTTATAAGGATTTCGACATTGACCAACTCGGAGCGCTCGCGAATCCCACTCGCGTCATCGAAATCCAGGGTGTCCAGGCGCCCTCCACAACACCGTGAAGCGCAGCGGGGCAAGGCCGCAGCCAAAGGGGGTGCCATTCTGAGCGCCGATTCGCTCCTTTGCGATCTTGCGAGGCAAAAGCATGCTTTCTTTAGGCTCGTAGAAGGAGATCCCTTTACCACTCTGCGAGTACGAGCCATCAAGCAGGGACAGCGCCGCGATAACAAATTCTGGTAAAATCAAGTGCGAAAGGAACCCTCCCGAGGAGAGCTGGATGAGCGTGAAGTATATCTTCGTGACCGGTGGCGTAGTGAGCTCGCTCGGGAAGGGCCTCGCGGCCGCGTCCATCGGCGCTCTGCTCGAATCGCGCGGCCTGAAGGTAACGCTGCTG
>JASHTR010000165.1 GCA_030040455.1 Terriglobia bacterium
AAGCAAACGACTGGTTCGTAACAGTAACCGCGTCAAAATCGGGTGAGCTCTCGAGCCGGTTCAGAAAGTCGTAAACTGCCTCGTTGCCGTCGCCTTCCACGCTGAGCTCCACCACCGGCCCGTCGCCCGTTTCAGCCAGGGAAAGCTCGTCCAGCCGCGTCTGGTCTGGCAACAAACGCGTCACCTTCAGAGTTAAAGCCGAAAGCGACACTTTCTTCTGCCTGATCAGCGCATTGAGGAAATTAATCTGCTGATAGAGTTTCACCGTTGCCGCCTGCCCAAGCAAGGCGTTTGCCCGGACAGCTTGCGAACGCATTTCTCCCGTCTCGGCCTCGTACCTCAGAACGGACTGATGAACCCTGCGATAAGCCGTAAATCCATGCTCTGCCACCGCGAGAATCCGGATGAGCAACAGCAAGGTTAGGGCAATGAACAGAGGCGCCCAGAGGAAGAGGGACCGCTCCACGCGGCTTTCCGGCTGAGCCAGATTGAGATCAAGCTTCACGAGGCACTCCCTGAGTTAGCAATGAGGCCGGCGAGAGGAGCGCCAAAAGGAGCGAAAAGAGGTTTCTCTTCTGAAGCGAGGGAGGCGTCAAAACTCGCTCCAAGACTGATATTTTCAACGGGTAGGCCCAGCAGACGGCTCATCTCTTCGATTGGCCCGTCTCCGGCGCCGGGCCGGGCGCAACGCCACGCTTTCTTCACTTCGAGACCCAGCCTGTCCCGAACGCTGGCCACCGCCCGCGCGGCCTCCGAAAGCACCTCGGAAGCCCCCGAGTCACCCGCCGGGCTGGACAATCGACGATTGCGCCACAAGCGCAGACGATTCCCTTCCACTACGGCGTGCGTCACCCAACCCGAGCATACGTGGCTGAAGAGCAGCACATCGGAGAGGTCGCCGGGAAGCAGCGCCAGGAGCGCCAGGGTAACCGGGAGGATCAGGACCGGAGCGTAACGGAGAGTCTTGAGAGCCGTTTCGTACTGCCGGAGCACGTCCCGCTTCGCAGCAACCACCAGAACCTCCACCAGCCCCGCTTCGGCGTGGGTGATTTGCCAGGAAAGCTTTGCCTCCTCCGGCGGAAAGCCAAGGCTCTCCTTGATCTTCCAGTTCAGGAGCGCTTCGAGTTCCCCCCGTTTGGGAGGCAACGTTTCAAAGGAGACGATGTTCACCCTCACTGCCGCGTCTGGTAAAAGCAATCCCAAACGCCCGCCTCCGTTGCGCATGGTCCGGGTGATGGCGCGGAGAGATCGCGCCAGAAGCTCAGGTTTAATGACGTTGGCCTGAGTGGGCGAAGGCTCGAGCACGCCCGAATCCAGGGTCTCAATGGCCATTCGCCGTACGCCGGCCGGAGACGCACGGCTGAGGAGCGCCCCCACTACAAAGTCGGGTTCAATTTCAAGGACGACCGGAGGCAGGATGAATCCCGCCCCTCCGATCCAGGCATGAGATGCCCGCTTTCTATTCAACAAACGTCACCTTATTAATTTCCCGCAAGGTTGTCACCCCTTCACACACTTTTTCCAATGCCGACTCCCGCAGCGTGACCATGCCTTCCTGCCTCGCCACCCGACGCAACTCTGAAGCAGGGCGTCGCTCGAGAATCAGCTCCCGGATAGGGTCGGTGAGAGCCATCAACTCGCCGATCGCGCTCCGGCCGCGAAAGCCGGTTTGGTTGCACAAAGGGCAGCCCGCACCCTCATAGACCGGCTTTTCGCGCCATGCGCCATAGTCCAGCCCCGATTCTTCATATAATTCCCGGGGCGGCGTTGCGAGCTGCTTGCACCCATCGCAGATCATGCGCACCAGCCGCTGCGCCAAAATGCAATTGAGGGCCGAAACGAAGTGATAGGAATCGACGCCCATATTCAGGAAACGGCTCAAGACATCCACCACGTTATTGGCATGAACCGTGGTAAACACCAGATGCCCGGTGAGGGCGGACTGGATGGCAATTTGAGCCGTTTCGTTGTCCCGGATCTCTCCCACCATGATTTTGTCCGGGTCGTGGCGGAGGATCGATCTTAAACCTCTCGCAAACGTAAGCCCCTTTTTCTCATTCACCGGAACTTGCGTGATGCCGCGAAGCTGATATTCCACCGGGTCTTCAATGGTAACAATCTTGTCCTCGTCGCTCTTAATCTCTGAGATGGCCGCGTAAAGCGTGGTGGTCTTTCCGCTCCCGGTGGGGCCGGTGACCAACACCATCCCATAAGGCTCCCGGATAAATCGTCGCAGCCTTCTGAGCTCGCGATCGGGAAAGCCCAGGACGTCCAGGCGGAGTTGTCGGAATTTTTCACTCAACGACTCCTTATCGAGGATGCGAAGCACCGCATCCTCGCCGTTAATCGAGGGCATAATCGAGACGCGAAAATCGATGGGGCGTCCTTTGTAGAAGACGCGAAATCGTCCATCCTGCGGCACCCGCCGCTCTGCAATGTCCAGCTCGGCCATCACCTTGATGCGAGTGATCAGATTCGACTGGTACTCCTGAGAGAGGGGGGGCATGGCTTCCTGCAGCACGCCGTCAATCCGGTTCTTCACCACCACGGCATTGTCGTGAGACTCGATGTGGATGTCGCTGGCTCGGTGTTCGAGGCCGGAAAAAATAATCGAGTCAACCAGCCGGATCATGGGGCTGCGCTCGCTTCCCTCAACCAGGCTTTCCAGCGAGAGGGTATCTCCATCCCCCTGTTCTTCCATCCGGCCCGTCGCCCGAAAATCCTCGGTCGCTTCGTCCAGAACCCGCTTGGAAGGTTCGGCGGTCTTAAGCAGGTCGCGCAACTGGCCTTCCGCCGCCACCTTCACCCTCAGACGGCGCCCGAGCTTTACTTCGAGCTCGTCCAGCCGGTCAAGAGCGGATGGATCCGAAACGGCAACCGCCAGCACGTGGTGGTTTGCTTCGAGCGGAAAAAACTCATACTTCACCATGAGGTCCAGCGGGATGGATTGAAGCAACTCCCGGTCAATTCCGAAATTGCGCAGGTCTACAAACTCGAAGTGGTATCGTTCCGCGAGCTCACGGGCGCGATCCATTTCAGTTTGGGAAGATGTTCCAGTCATGCTAACCCACTCTCAAATCACGTGCTCGGTTGCGGGCGGGTAGAGGCGGCTTTACACCGCCATTTTGGGTGGCGGGGTGAACCCGCTGCTACATCTGCGACCGAAACTGAGAAGTTGTGAATAAATTCAAATACGTCACGCTAAACCTATCGCTTGTCATTCTGAGGAGCCGCAGGCGACGAAGAATCTCTGTATTTGCTTGACGTTAGAAAACCAAGGTACCCTTATTCAAAAATCTGTCAAGGCACCTGAGCGTAAAGCGAAAAAAGAGGCAAATAGAAAGCGACCAGAATGAAGGCAACCACGACGGCCACCGCGGAAATCATTACCGGATCCACCAACGCCACCAGCGCCGACAAGTCAATGTTAACGTCTTCCTCGTAGAACTCCGCCACGCTCTCGAGCATCGCCGGCAGCGCTCCCGTCGCCTCGCCAACCTCGATCATATCGAGCGCCGTCGCGGGAAAAATTCCGGTCGAGCGCAGGCTTGCCCCCAGGGAACGCCCTCCCGTAACCTCCCTCTTTGCGTCCTCCACGGCCTTGGCGATCAAGGGGCTGGTGATGGAAGCCTGGGCCGTCTCCAGCGCTTCGATAACGGGCAGGCCTCCCTGGAGCAGAGTGCCCAGCGAACGTGCGAACTCCGCTACCGAAAACTTCAGGAGCAAGGCTCCTGCCAGCGGCAATCTGAATTTGACGCGGTCCCATGCCATCCGCACCTCAATCGACTTCCACGCCGTGCGCAACCCGAGCGCAGCCAAAATCAGAACCAGGAGAATCTCCAATGCCCAATGCCGCGCCCCCAGCGAGAAAGCGATGGTCATCTGCGTGAGATGCGGTAATTTGATTTGGAGGTCACTGTAAAGCTCTGCGAAACGGGGCACGATGAAGCTGACGACGAAGCTGATGAGTATAATCAGGAAAAAGATCAAAAAGGACGGATAAATCATCGCGGCCAGAATCTTCTTGCGGAAGTTGCGGCTGATCTTTTGATAGGAAAGATATTGCGCCAACACCTTATCGAGACTGCCGCTCCGCTCTCCCGCCCGCACGATGGCCCCATAGATTTTGGGAAAGCGCCCGGTCGCTTCGAAGGCGTCCGAAAGCAAGTCGCCCGAGCGCACCCCGGAGCGCACGCTTTCGAGGGCCACTCCGAGCTCCCGGCTGCGCGCCTGGCGGGCCAGCAGCTCGAGGGAATTCTGAAGCGGCAGCCCGGATTTCGAGAGGGTGAGGAATTGCTGGTTAAAGATGACAAAATCGTCCATCCGGACTTTCGACCGCCGTCGGAAGCTCAGTCGGGTCTTGAGCAACTCCTTCGAACGGACGGAAAAGATGTAATAGCCCTGCGCGCCCAGCCGCAGGCGCACGTCGGCTTCGGAGTCCGCACGCTCGGTTTGGGTGAGGACCTGCCCGCTCGCAGTACCGACTTTACAGACAAATTCCATAGAACCAAGCTATGAACTATGAAAGAGGGATCGGGATGCAGCCGCAGGGCTGAATAATTCAGCATTCATAATTCATAGTTTTTACCAACTGCTGTAGGGTGTGCCTTCGAGCGAAGTAGCGTCCGAGCCGCTGTGAACATCCACAACCCCTTCCTGCGAGAGATCGGACGACGTGGCCACGTCTTCGATGTCCGGCTTCCAGGTCTGATCGGATCCTGTTATGGGGTCTACAGGGATCCCACCACGCAAGTAGCCCGAATCGACCAGATCCTGCAGCGATGAGGGAGGTTGCTGCTTATCGACCGTGTACTCATCAATGAGATGGCGCATGGTGTAGAGATCGCTGCGAAGCGTGGCTTCGCGCGCGCGCTTGATCGCCGTGGTATAGGTGGGGACGGCGAATGAAGCCAGGATCAGGATGATGGTCATCACAAACATCAGCTCAAGCAGCGTAAAGCCACTGGAGTCCGGAGTGTGAGGCCCGCAGCCCGGGGTCAATCGCAAGAGACGCCGGACGACACACTTCGGACTTCGGATTTCGGACCCCGCACTCCGAATCCCGCACTCCGAACCCTGCTCACCAACTGGAATAAGGTGTGCCATCCAGCGCGGTTCCATAGCTCTTGGAATACACGTCGAAAACGTTTTGTCCGCCCCAGGACTGCGAATCCGGATCGTCCTGCATCGAGCGGAGACCCCAGTCCGTGTTTCCCGTCATCGGATCAACCGGGATCTTGCGCAGAAACTTGTATCGCACATCTTTTGAGCCTTTCACCGGCACTCCTCGCACCAGGGTTTCGAGGTCCGGCGGGTAACCAAACGTATCCGGCTCAACCGTAATCAAGCCGAGGTCAGAAAAATCCTTGTAGCGATCGATTGCCGTGCGCAGATCGCGCAGGTCTCGACGCAGCTCCGTCTCCTTGAGATGCTCGGCGTGGACGCGGGCCAATGGCAGGGCCACCGCCGTAAGAATCATCATAATCGCCATGCAGGCAACCAGCTCGACCAGCGTGAAGCCCCTCCCGACGTTTTCTGCCGTTTTAAGCCTCTTCACTGCGGAACTCCGTGGGCCTGCGGGGTTGAGGAAGACGAGAGCGCCGACTGGCCGGGTCCGGGCACAGACGCGGGGGGGGTGCTGACAAGGGAAGTTTCGAGGGGTTCGGGCAGGCGGACGACCCGGGGGGTCATCATGATCATCACCTCATCATCTATTGTCTCAAAGCTCTGGGTTGAGAACAGGTACTTGAGAAAAGGAATATCCGCCAAGCCAGGAAGCCCGGAGACCTCCTTGTTGGTCTGGGTTTGGATCAACCCACCGAGCAGGCTGACTTCGCCCTCCTTCAGGCGGACTGTATGCTCAACCTCACGCTGGGTGAAAGTGGGCTCTTCAATGCCGCCAATATTCACCGAAGCCCCTTCAGCCGAAATCGTAATCTTAGACTTCAAAATAATGTCGCCGTTTGCGGCAACCGTGGGCGTAATATCCATAATCACGCCCACGTCTTGATACTGAAATTGCGTATTGGTCAGCAGACCATAAGAGGAGGTTGAGGTGCTCGTCGACGTAGGGATTCCGAAACTGCCCGTCGCAATGGGAACGCGCTCGCCAATGTTCAAACGCGCTTCCTCCCCCGCCGTCACCCGGATCTGCGGGTTCTGCAGAATATGTGTTTGCGAATCCGTCAGTAAAGCATTGGCGATGATGCCCGGCAGCTCAATGCTGAATTCACCGGTTGAAATCTTGCCCAGACTGTTCAATGTAAGTGACGGAGTTGTTGTGGTCGTCGAAGTAGAGCTTGTCGCCGGGGGAGTGAGCCCCACGGCCGCGAGAGTGCTGCCTGAAAGCGGCACGGGCGCCAGACCCAGATCGTTCAGGCGGTCCTTATCAACTTCGAGCACAGTTACGTCAATCAACACCTCTGCCTTGCCCCGGTCCAGACTATGAATCAGCTCCTCCGCAGCGGCCACTTTTTCCGGAGTGTCGTAGACCGTGATCGAGTTAGTATCTGGATTTTGAAAAGCTTTGAGGATGCCGGTCACATGCTCCACAGCAGTGAGGATGGCGGTGCGGTCCGCGGGCGTGAGAGGATTCTGAAGATAAATGGTTTTGAGCACCTGCGTTTCAAGCTCCCGCCGATTGGTGGGTGTGTCCGGAATCACCAGAATGGTGTTTTGGCTGATCGGCTTCCAGAAAACGTTCGCCTCTGCGGCGGCAGCCTGCAGGGCTTGGCCGATTGTAACGTTTGACAAATCGAAAGCGATGGGCTTGGGCTGGAAGTTGTAATAAAAGACCACATTGATGTGGGCCATCTTAGCAAGCGCCTCAAAGATCCTACGGCTGTTGCCGGTGAGACGAAGCTCGGACAATTTCGTTTGGGGCAACGGCTGCAACGTGATCCCCCCTATTCCCTGCGCAGCCTCAGCCTGCTCCATGGACTTGCGAATGTATCTCTGCCGCTCGGCCGCAGCGGCAGACTGCTTGAGAAGAACGCCCTGGAGCTCTTGCGCCGCCGCCTGGTTGCTGGGATCAACGCTCACGGCCTTTTGAAATTCACTGGCCGCAGCATCCGGCTGCCCTTCCGCGAGCAAACGGCGGCCCCGCTCGGCGTGAAGCATCGAGGATTTCATCCGAGCTTCCTTCTCGTAAATCAAATAATGAGGATTGTTGGGCCGGTATTGAAGGGCTTTCTGAAAATGGATGATCGCCGTGTCGTAGTCCTTTTGCTCCTCCGCCTTGCGCCCTTCCTTGAATGCCACGCTGGCGGGGCTGCAACCGATACAGAGCAAAACTCCGGCAATAACCGCCACTCGCCAAGCCTGCCGGCCCGGCGTCAGCCATCTCAATCTTGCCCTCATAAACCTATCAATTATCCTGTATGGGCGATGTGAAATGCAAGGCATAGCCCACGCCGCTCCACAGCCCCGTCAAAGCCAGGCCGGCTGTAGGATTTTACCCAAGCCTTCGTAGCGCAGGGTTCGCCTTGTGACCCTGCGGCTTTTCCATGCAACAGAGGAGAACCATAGCGTTTGAACGGCGAACGCCGCGCTGCAACTCCCTCCGACTTTGACGCGATCGCCGAGGCGCTATTTTACTTCTGATGCGGGCAATCGAGCGGAGTTTGTCTGCCTTCCCGGAGCCTTGTTGACGCCGCAGCAATCATCTCTCCGTCTGGTGATAACCGTAAGATTTTCCAGGAATTCCTCTGTTTATGTTTGGCATTCAGAGAGCCACTGGGTTGGGGCAACTATGCAGCGGCGGAAGGAGGAGAGGTCGAATCGGAGGGAATAATACCGAACAAGGGCTGCCCGTACTCAACCGGCTGGCCGTTCTCAACGAAGATTCGGCCAATTTCCCCCGCCGTTTCCGCGATAATTTCATTCATTAATTTCATCGCTTCAATAATGCAAAGAACCTGGCCGACGTGCACAACGTCTCCCACCTTGGCGTAGGGTGGCGCGTCCGGAGCAGCAGCGGAAAAAAAGGTGCCGACAATCGGAGACTTAACGAGATAGAGACCGGGGTGAGCTACCACCTCGCTCGAAGTAAGATGGGGGTTAGCCTCCGCAGGCGCAGGAGCCGCTGATTGTGTCGAATGCGCCGAAGCAGCATCACCGCGCCGGGCAGGGGCGGTCCGGGCTCGGGGTGCGACGTCAGCAGCGTCGCGTTTGATGCGCACCCGAAATCCGTCTTTTTCCATTTCAAATTCGCTAATACCCTGCTCGCTCAACAAATCCAGGATGGCGCGGATATCTTCTAGC
>JASHTR010000166.1 GCA_030040455.1 Terriglobia bacterium
AGGCGAGCAGCACCGACGCGGTCGTAAGCAGTACCAAAGCTCAGAGGACGAAGAGCGGGAACAACTGGCGCGATACCTTCGCGCAGGGTTCATTCACTTTCGGAATAGGGATCTCACGTTCAGGCGGGCGCTCAACCGCGTCCGGCGCGAACTGCGGAGAACCCTTCACCCAAGCCTCCGGGGCCGGCAAAAATGTCGATAACCGGGATCGGGCTTGGCCAGCGCGTGGTCGCCAGAGGCGGCACGCTACGATTAAAAATTCTCGCCATCAATCATCTCATTGCACTTCAGGTTGTCTTCTCCCGCCGCGGGTCTCTGCCAATTAGAATGCAGAGTGTTCATTTATCCGAGTCGTCCACGGTCCGGGAGCAGTCCATTTCCCACTGAAAGAATGGCTGTCGGCCACGGCGGCAACCACAGGGCGAAGAAAGTTGGCTACCGTCGAGATCACGTCCGCGAAATTCGGCAAAGGGTCGAGCCGGCTCTTTCGGATAAATCCGCGCCATTGAATGTTCTTTTCCGGATCGTCAGCGAATCTGGACGTGAGTGCTACTGGGTCTACAATTATTTCCGTCCCACGGTTGGAAAAGGTTTTGGTGATGGAGTTGCCAAGCATCTCTCCGTCAAAGTCGAACTGCCGGGAGAGAGTCCAGATATCAAAATAATCCTTCATTCGGCTGTTAAGGGTACCGCGCTTGACCATGGATTCGAATTTCTCAGCAACGATGGACTCTTTGCTGTAGCCGCGCAGTCGCGGCGCTGGAAAATCGAGAATGGCTGGGTAATCGATCGGTTGGGCAGCGGGAACGATTACATCCCCGAACCCGATGTCGAGCTGGAGGGTGATCCGCGCCGTGCCCAGGTTGGCGCGGAATCGGGTGCGAACGCCTTCGTAATCGGCATCCTCAGCAATTCGGGCACCGGTTACTGAATCTGAATTGAAAATGAGGCCGTCCGGCTCTACGGGTAAGGAGCAAATGCGTTTTGTGATCTCGACGATGTTGTCAACGTGGTGGCCGACTTTGCCCAAGAGATCGATATCAACAGTGGGCCGGTAAGACTCCAGCTTCCACGCTGTGAACATCAGCGCACCTTTAAGAATGAATTTGCCAGTGTATGGCGACTTCGATAGACGGTAGAGGAAGCGCTCCATCGCGTAATACTGGAGGAGCTCATTGAAAGGGCGATGCGTCTGGGTTGCCTTGTTCATGAGCAATTGATGAACGGACGCCGCGAGGTTGGTGCGTGGTTGCTTCGTCAAACCAGCGCCTCCAGATAGGGCCGCATCACCCTGGAGACGCGGCACACCTCAGCTGCTTGGAGCAGGCTGTTCAGCTTCTTTTTTCTTCTTTCAAGATAGAACTTGAGCGCCTCACGCGCGGTGTCCAGGCCGATCTTATTGCGGTACTTGAAACAGTCGGCAACCGTTTTTTCCGGGCTGTAGATTTTTACGGGTGCGCCGTCCAGCCGGTGGACTTCCAGGCCAAAGGTGAATGCCTTTTGGGTGAACCAGAATATTCTGATCGGGGGGTGATCGAGCCGGGGCGTTTCCGCCCCACGCGGCAGCGCCAGATAAACCTCGTGGGGGATTTGCGTGGTCAGCTCGTGGAACGCAAGCGCAGAGATAAGGCAAACCACAGCGGAGGGAATCTTGAGCGCGACCGTCACCAGGTCCGGGTTACCAAGCGGCGGAAGGTCGGACAGGCGGTAAAGGCCGCGGCCGAGCCGAGCGAGTTCGCCGGAGTCGCGGAGCCTGTATAGGGTCTCGGGGTGAATGCCAAGCCGGAGCGCGTCCTTCGTTCTGAGCACACCGCTATGGCGGCGAAAGAGACTCCTGGCGCGCGAAGGTCCGTCACCGGTTTTTGGCTGTTGCGACATCACGATAATAATACCAGCAATTGTAAATATGTGAGGGTAAATCTGTCGCACCTTGACTCCGCATTGGAATGCCAGCCTAGTGGTTGCCTCGACTGCGGGCTGTGATCTCAGCGCGCCAGCGCGCGCATCGTGGTGGCGGCGGAGCCGCCGTTTTCCACAGATTTTTCCCGCCTACTACAGGTAACTTCAGGACTACAGGTAAATAACTACAGGAGGCGGCGCTAATCGCTTCGAGCCAAAAAGGTTAATGGGTACTCGCGCGAACTGAATCACGTGTCGCCGCGAACTCAATCACGTAAAAGCGCGAACTAAATCACGTATTTTGCGCGAACTCAGTCACGTGATCGCCGGACCTAAACTCACGCGAAGCTGTGGAAAATCTTGGGACAGATTTGATCGGCCTCAACAGGAATAAGGCTCCGGATTCGACCACGTTCGCGGGACACTCTGGCCAAAGTTGCCGGATGACCTTGAGCCATTGGACCATCTGCCGGCGAAAGTCTCGCTCGCGAAGCTTCGCGGAATTGCCAAGCTGCGAGATGAGGCCCTCATGTCCGAATAGAGGTATTGTGACGGGACCTTTGGCCGTCCAACACCGCCAAACCAGCCAGACGTAAAGGTCGAGGTTTCCAGGCGAGTCCGCCAGCGCCTTGACGACTGCTAGATCGACCGGGATAGGATGCTCCTGAATCTCGTTCCAGAACTCTTCGGAGAGCACGATGACGTTTTCAGTTCTCGCCTGTGAAGCGTGTTTTGGCTCTGAAGTGGCGGGTTCTGTGTACCAAAGCCGAGCGATTTTGACGAATCGGAAGCTTTGCCGCTCCATGAGCGTGGCTTCGCCTACCTGCTGATCGCTGGTGAAGAAAAAAGTGGAGTAAAATATTCGCTCGAAGCCGGCAATGAGCCGCTTGTAATACCGGCCGTCTTTTGGCAGGTCAAAAGCTTCGAGAATTGCGGCGGCGGATCGAAAGCGGATCTCGCGCGTCCTTTGCCAGACGGCCATTGTAGCGATCCAGATGAGCAAGAGCCGGTCCTGGCCGAAGGGCAGACCGTAGTCGGGATGGCCGATCACGCGAAGGCGGAAGCGGCCATTTTGCCGGGAATATTCGAGCGCATGCTTTGCAGGCCGCTTCACCGGGATGCCGCAAAGCACGAACGGTCTGGCGCTGTAGGCTTTTTCAGGTTTGCGATCGCCTCGCTGTTCATGAATTTGAGCGATGGCATCAAGTTTTCTCAGCCGCCGTCGGGTTATGCCCGCTGGTTTTAGAAGAGCGGAGATAGGTTCGAGCTCAGTTGTGGGGCGTTCTCCGGAACGTGGATGCGTCAGGATCGGGAGGCCGGGGATCATTCTTCGCCTCCCTCGCCCGGTTCAAATGGGGGGGCGATAGTAAGGGGTCTATCCGGGTTGCGCGGGGGTTGCGGATTTTGCCCGACTTGTTGGGATTTTGCCGAGCTAACCTGTTGATTTAATTGAGACGAAGTGGGTTCGTCTAAACTTAGGATCTGGTCCCGCAAGGGGTGGGGGTTCGAGTCCCCCCTTTCGCACCAACGCGTTAGAGAGTCACGGCAGAAAGCGGGACTGGTGAACAGAATCTGAGTTTCGTGTTCGCAATTTGCCACTGCACCATAGCGATCATCTGCTGGGCGATCGGGACGGAGGTCGGCGGAGCCAAATACGACAAGCGGTCCATGCGGCGCCAGATTTCTGGTCCACTCTCTGGTACACCGTCATTTATGCCTTTCCGAGACTCAGGTTTGCTTCCTTCGGTTTTGTGCCGCTCGCTAGCCTTGCAGTATATGAAAGGCCTGCGAACGCTGCTTGCCGCTTGTGTGTTGATTGCCGCGTGTCTTCCAGTAGCGTTGGGCCAAAGAAGAGCTTCTGATCCCGAAATCAAACTCACCTGCTTGAACCATGACGAAACGATTTCTAAACAGTCGAGCTATCCAATCACCTGGACCGCACAAAACATCCCGACCAACACCATGCTGAGTTTGCGGCTTGATTGGCCTGCTCAAGCTTCCGGGGTGCGGGGGGGCGGGCTCCTGCAGAAGACGGAGACCAGTTGGCTGATCGCTGGGCTGTTGGATTCAGCCAGCCAACGACGGCTCGCGGCGTTGAGCCCGTCAGCAGCCGACGTTCCCACGATCGAATCGGGAAGGTGCTTGTGGGACGTGAATAAGTTTTGCAAACAAAACAGGGAGGGCAGAAAGAGTATTTGCGACGCCGATGTGCACTACCGATTGCAACTCATCTTGCGATCGGCAGACGATCCATGCGCGGACAAGATCCAATGCGGAAAACCTCGTTCCCTGTTCAAGGTGTACATTAGCCACGGTACTTTGTCATTTCGCCATTGAGAATTTCCAGCGAATAGCGCAGAGGTACGTGCATTTGCGTTACTCTGCGGGTCTTGGAGGGGAACGCAGATCGCGAGCGTTCCACCCCTACGGCAAACCGTACAGGCGCCCGATACGTCTCCGGAGCTCCTGGAATGCGAATTGGAGACACAGATTCCTCTCCCCGCAACGGGCTGCAGTCGTATAACGTGGTACTTGGACGTTGCCCTGAACCGGCTCGCACCGGGAATTATCCGCCGCGTTCGAAAACCGTCAGCCAGCTTTTGGCTGCTCTGTCCGGTACCTAAAAGTGAAATATGATCTGAAGTCGGAGTAGGGATCATGGTCATTCATGACCCCCTCCACAGATCCGGACGAGCGGATTTCCCGCATTCGGCTCTTGCCTCAGGTCACGACGCCCATGCGGCGCAGAGGATAGTCATGGTGGATGCGAGCAGAAGGGAGCCAGCGCGCAATCAGCCGCCGGATCCGATCCCAGGGAACACGGCCCTTCTGACTGCGGCGCGAGAGCGCACGTTGCCAACGCCAGCCCACCCAGTGTCGGAAGGTTCATCGGCACCCCGTAATAGCGAAAGCGCTTTGGCGTAATTTTCGCACCAGAGGGCAGGCTTTCCGCCTGAGTTACGGCTCGTTATAGCGACGCATGATTCTTTGGATGGACAACGCCTTGCCGCTGGTGGGATCGGCGTCCACGAGGACGCCACAGAGCCGGACGTCTCCTTTGGCCACCTCGAACCGCGCCGGCATCTGGTCCAGATACTTTTTGATCACAGCGACCTTGTCAACGCCGATCACTGAATCATACGGCCCGCTCATCCCCGTGTCCGTAATGTAGGCTGACCCGTGGGGAAGCACCCTTTCATCGGCCGTGGGGATATGCGTGTGAGTTCCAAGCACCGCTGTGACCCTGCCGTCCAGGTACCAGCCCATCGTCACCTTTTCCGACGTTGCTTCTGCGTGGACGTCGGCAATGCGGATCTTGACTTCAGCGGGAATACTTGCAAGTAATGCATCCGCCGTGCGGAATGGGCATTCGAGCGGGGGAAGAAAAACCCGGCCCTGGAGGTTCAGCACCGCATAGGGGATCTTCGACGACGTCCTACCCACCCAAAGGCCGTGGCCGGGCGCAGAGGCCGGAAAGTTCGCCGGGCGCAGAAGCCGCCCATCCGGATGTTCGGTGAGGTAAGGAATAATTTCCTTCTTGTCCCACACATGATTCCCGGAAGTTAGAACTTCGATCCCCAGCCCAAGCAGTTCTTCCACGAGTGGCGGGGTAATGCCGAAGCCCGCTGCAGCGTTTTCGCCGTTGGCCAGGATCAGATCGGGTGAAAACTCTTCTACCAGACCGGGCAGCTTCTCTGCGACAATCCGCCGGCCCGGATGGCCGAAGATGTCGCCAATAAACAGAAATCGAAAGGGTGGTTTCAAGGAGTTTCTCCACTTACGCTTGAGAAGATGAAAAAAGCATAACCTCTGGCAAAGAGCGAGTTGAGAGTCCGAAGTCGAAAGTCGAAAGGGATGGTCCTTCCAGACTTTCAATTCTCAACTTTGAATTCGTTTAAGGTTCGGGGTTGGAACCGCACCTATGGGATGGGGATTGCCGCGTCCCGCTCCACTTGCAGCACCCCCGGCGGCGCTTCACGCAGAGGGCCGTCATAACGCACCCGCCCCCGGTCGAGCGCCACCAGGCGGGAAGCAATGGATGCACCCTCGGCGTAATGATGGGTCGAAAAAATCATTGCCTTGCCTTCCTCCGGGAGTTGCCGGAGAAGCGCTTTAAGCGCTGCCGCGGAATCGACATCAAGCCCCGTGAAGGG
>JASHTR010000167.1 GCA_030040455.1 Terriglobia bacterium
GAATAGGATTGCATCTCTGCCGCTCCTTTGTCGGCAGAGACATTATCGCACACAATGTATACACTTAAATTGAAAATGCTCTAGGCCCATCGGGATGCGCGTCGCGCCGGCGGCGAGAAATAACACTCCGGCGAGCCAAGCTGTTGGGATCGCCCAGCGGGCCATGGCGTGGAGAGAATACCCTCTGCTCCTCATGGTTTTCTTCCCCAGCCAGCCTGAATTCTCATGCCATTGGCTGCGGCCATCGGCCGATGAACCCGAATTGGTGAATTAGAGTGCACTGTTCTAATCCGGTTAAGGAGTGGGTGGTTGATTATAATGGTGGACCTGGGGAGGTTCGAACTCCCGACCCCCTGGTTGCAAACCAGGTGCTCTCCCAACTGAGCTACAGGCCCAATTCCAATTTGGCTCGGCGGCGGAAGCGCCTTGTTTCCCCGACGCTAGGAAATTCTGATTTCACGTCTATGTGGCTGAGTATAGCGCAAAAGGTGTCGTATTTGGCTGGAAGACCAATATTGGGAGGAGAATCCGGAGGCAAGAGGAAAAGCACGCCCGGGGAGGAGAGGCTTTCCTCATTTAAGGCCTCAAGACGACTTTGGTGTAGCGGGTGTCCGGCTGGACAAGCTCTTCAAAGAACTTTTGGCCTTCACGAAGTGGGGCCTCGGTAATCCAATCATTACAATCGATCCTGCCGCGAGCTATCCAGTCGATTGAGCGCTGGAACTCGTCGCGGCCGTAGCCATATATCCCAGCCACACGGATCTCGCGTCGGATTAATTCGACGCAATCAAAGGTTGTTTCCGGCTCTCCCATGCCGGCGAGGCCAACAAGCCCTCCCGTAGCAACCAGCCTGGTGGCAAACTGGCGGCTCGCGGTGAACCCGGCCGCATCCAGGACAGTGGTGCATCCGTCCTCACCGAAGAACGACTCCAGTTCTGCGAGGGCCGTCGGCTGCAGAGGGTTCACCACCACGTTAGCGCCCAGTGCGCGCGCCAATCCGGCGCGGTGTGGGTTTATTTCCACCACCGCAATTTTGGGAAAGACTCTGCCGTCTGCTGATTCCATCTGCTTTGCCACTTGTAGCATCAGCAAGCCAATGGCGCCTGCGCCCAGAATAGCGACGGGTCCAGGATCAGTTTTGGCGTATTCAACAAAATGGAGAGCGTTGGCAAGAGGTTCAACTAGCGCTCCCGCTGTGGAGTCCGCCGCTTCAGGAAGCGGGAAAAGAATTTCTGCCGGAGCTTTAAGATATTCCGCAAGACCGCCTGACGTGTGCAAGCCCATGATCTGTCTGCGGCGGCAGAGCCGGTCACGCCCGTCGGCGCAATAGCGGCACTGGCCGCAACCCGTCAGAGGATAAACCGCCACCCTGTCGCCGCGGCGCAAATGAGAGCGCCCGGCGCCGACGTCTTCCACAACGCCCGCCATCTCGTGTCCCAAAATGAGGGGCGGCACGCGTCCCCGACTGTTTCCTAGCCAGCCATGAACGTCCGAGCCGCAGATGCCAACCGCGCTCACCCGGATGAGAGCTTCGCCGGGCTGGAGCTGTGGGTCAGGCCAGTCTTGCCATTCCAGCTTTTTCGGTGCAGTAAAGACAAGTGCTTTCATCGTTCCTCTTCAGTTTGCCTGCAATAAGCTCATCCGGATCCATGTTGTCCAGAAATCAGTAATTGATGTAATTGCGGATAAAGGACTTCTACCTGCGCCTGGGTCGATGCGAGGCTTCCCGAGCAGTCGATGACGAAGTCGGCGCGGCGCCGTTTCTCCTCCGCGGGTATCTGCGCCGCGATGCGACGCGCAGCCTCTTCGCGGGAAATGCCGGTTTTGGCGATCAGCCGCTCCTCCTGTTGCTCCCGCGCGCACCATGCGACCAGGACCTTTGCAAAGTGGTCTTCGACGCCCGCCTCATAAATCAGCGCCGCGTCCACGATCACCACCGCCCCCGGACTCTCCTGGCAATACTGCTCTACGAGCTCTTCCTGTCTTTTGATAATTCGAGGGTGGAGGATGATGTTGAGCTCCAGCCGCTTTTGTGGATCGGAGAACACGGCCATGCCGAGAAGCTTGCGATCAATCTCTCCGGAAGCAGTTAGAATGCCTGTTCCAAAGCGTTTGATAATTTCATCAAAAGCGGTGCCGGGTTGGCGCAGCATCTCATGCCCGATCTCGTCCGCGTCGATGGTCCTTGCGCCCAAGGCACGAAAAAAAGACGCTACAGTGCTTTTGCCGCACGCGATGCCGCCGGTAAGGCCGAAACATGAGGATCGGAAGGACAATATTTTTCTCAGGGATGCAAAGCAGTTCCTCGTCGCTCACGCGCCGCGCGCACCGTATTCACCATCAACATGGCGATCGTCAGTGGGCCTACGCCCCCCGGAACCGGAGTGTAGGCGCCCGCCTGCTCCCGCACGTCTTCCGGTTGCACGTCGCCTACCAGCACCGATCCCTTCGCGCGAAGTTGCGCGAGAGCAGAGTCGACGTCGTGGAAAACCGCTCTCACTTCTTCAGGCTGGGTCAGGCGGTTAATACCAACGTCAATCACCACCGCTCCAGGTTTGATGAAATCCCCCGTCACCAGCGCCGGCTTGCCAATGGCCGCTACCAGGATATCCGCCTCTCGGGCCACCGAGGGCAAATCCCGCGTGCGGGAATGGCAAATCGTGATGGTGGCGTTGCGATGCAGCAGGAGTAGAGCTAAGGGCTTGCCGACGGTGTCGCTCCGGCCGATCACCACGGCGCGGCAGCCTGCAATGGGCACCTGGCTGCGTTCGAGGATCTGGATGATGCCTGCCGGTGTGCAGGGAACCATTCCGGGTCTGCCGCTCACCATGTTTCCGACGTTGACGGGATGAAATCCGTCGACGTCCTTGAGAGGGTCGACGGCCAGCAGAACCTTTTTGACGTCAATTTGAGGCGGCAACGGAAGCTGCACCAGGATGCCGTCGATCGTATCCCGCGCGTTGAGTTGCCGGATGACGTCCAACAGTTCCGCGCTGGACGTTGAGGCAGCAAGCTCGATTTTTTCACTGTAAAGCCCCAGGGCCTCGCAGGCCTTCACCTTGTTGCGAACGTATATTTCGGAGGCAGGATTCCTGCCTACCAGAACGGCCGCAAGCCCTGGCGTCACGCCGCAGGACTTCAAGCGTAAAATTTCCTGCTTCAATTCGTCTTTTATCGTAGCGGCGATTTGAGCGCCGTCAAGTGTTTTCGCCGTCAAGCGATTTTTCTCCGGCCGCACCCTCGCGACCTCCTTACAGGTTGGTGAAAGACGTCTGAAAGCATGTCGTTCTGAGGAACTGGAGGCGGTCTTGAGCGAAGGAGGAATCTCTGTATTGGCTTGGCTGCGTAAATACAAGGCCGCTTTGCTTCGTTCAGCACGACCTGCCCGTAGAATTTTTCAGCAACTTTAACCTGAGCCGGCTGGGATTCGAACCCAGAACCCCTGCCTTAAAAGGGCAGTGCTCTACCATTGAGCTACCGGCCCACACACACTGACTTTTAAAGGCTACAACAGCGCCCTGACGTTCGTAAACTATAAACTACAAGAGCGGGGGCACAAGCCACGGCTGCCCAATTAGCGGCATGAAGGCGGCTTTGCCGCAGGTCACGTCCGCGAAGCCGAAACTTAATTTGGACAGGCATGGGTCCATGCCGCTCCTACTGCATCAGATCGGCATTTTTATTCGTTCTGGGGGGGATAGGGCTTGCTTGCGCCAGCGGGTCGGCATCTCGGGGAAGCGGATGCGGCCCGAGGCCCATCTTCATTAATGATTTTGCGTCAGGAAGGCCGGTTGGAGAAAAGCCATTCGACTGCTGGTATCGCTTCATCGCGTCCCGCGTTTCCGCGTCCCAACGACCGCTCGGTTGTCCTTGAAGGTCGCCAGCTTGGATCAAGGCTTGCTGGATTTGAGTGGCACGCTCGGGTGGAATTTCCAGGCGGCTGGCTCGGCTGCGGGTTGAATGAGAACGGTAACGGGAGTTTGCCAGCCGCGTGTGACCCCTTCGATATCTGCGGAGATGGGCACCGTGGAGATAACGATGTCGGACGGCGGATGACCGCTTGGTGTGGCTCGTCTTCCGCGTGGAGTTTGTGCGGCCTTGTACGCTGGCAGAAGCGCACCACGGATTCAGGCAAAGAATCAAAGCGCCCAACACCACGTTTCTGTAAATACCCTTCTGCCACAAAGTCAAAATTCAATCTCTCCCATGCTGGGTTTTTCAGGGAAGCCGGTCGGCAAGAAAAAGAGTTGAGTAAACGGACCCATTTCGCCGGGCAATCAGCAAAAGCACGTCCTCTCCGGATTTCAATCCCGACTGCAACCGGCTAAAATCGTCGACCGATCGCACAGCTTGATGATTAAGGGTAAGGATGATGTCGTAGGGCTGGAGTCCAAGATCTTCCGCGAAGCTTCCCGGACGCACATCACTCACCATCACGCCCTCCGGCTGCGTCAAGTGTAACTGGCTTGAAAGCGGTTGCGCCTGCTCAGGAGCAAGATTCCGCACCATAAGGCCCAGGATGCCGGTGGCGTTCGAAGAACCGCTTGGCGAGGGGCTGGCGTCGGGCGATGCGCCGTCGCTCGTGCCCACGATCTTGTTCCAGTCGCCCACAACGATGTCACAAGAGCCGGGTTTGGCATTGCGCAGATAGTCGACTCGGAGTCTTGCCCCCGGCTCGGAGTTGGAGATAATGGCCAGCAGCTCGTCGCCGCTACGGACCGATTTCGAATTAATGGCCGTGATCACGTCGCCGCGCCGGATACCTGCGCGCTCGGCGGGGCTGTTGGGTTGAACGCTTTGGACGACCACCCCATGATTTGCACCAAAGCTTCTCAGCAGGGCGGCATTGTCCTCGTTAATGAAACTGACGCCAATCGCTCCGCGCTGCACCGTCCCGGTGCTGATAATGGAGTTATAAATCCTGCGCACGATCTTGGAAGGAATAGCGAAGCCCACGCCGTCATATGCGCCCTGGGTGGTCGCGATCGCCGTGTTGATGCCAATCACCTGTCCCCCCAGGTTTACCAAGGGTCCGCCGCTGTTGCCGGGGTTAATCGCCGCGTCCGTTTGCAGGAAATGTTTGAACTCCCCTTCGGCTCCCCCTTCAATCGAACGGCCTTTTGCGCTGATGATGCCCGCCGTAACCGTTGCGTTGAGTCCGAACGGGCTCCCGATAGCCAGCACCCAATCTCCAACCCGCATCGCGTCAGAATCTCCCAGTTGGGCAGTGGGTAGAGATCTGCCCGCGCTAATCCGGATCACGGAAAGATCGGTCCACTTATCATAGCCCACAATTTTGGCCGTGTAGCCCTGCGAGGATTCATCCTGGCCCTGCAGGAAAACGCGAATGAAGTCCACCGGCCGCCCGTCGTCCTGCATCACGACGTGATAATTCGTAAGCACGTAGCCGTTCTTGTCCAGGATGACGCCCGAACCCAGGCTTTGCTGTTGCATGTCGTGCGGAATGCCTTCCGGTCCGAATTGGAAGAAATGGCGGAAGAAATCGTCGCCAGGGCCTCCGTTTGGCGCACGGAAGCCTTTTTCGGAGAGCCGGATGGTCGACTCGGTATTGATGTTAACCACGGCGGGGCTCACCAGGGCCGCGACTTTGGCAA
>JASHTR010000168.1 GCA_030040455.1 Terriglobia bacterium
CGAAAAAGCAAAATCAGCAGGCAGAAGGCTGTAAGCAACAGGCAGCAAGCACGCGATCGAAACGTTCGCTGCCTTCTACTTTCCGCCGGCGGCCTGCCGTTTGCTGAAGGCACCCAGCCGTTGGCCTTCCCGCACCCGGTAAAATACGTGTCAGGTGTCAGAGGGCGGCAAGCAATGGCGTCCCCAGCACCTGAAACCTAACACCTGGTACCTACTTTCCATAGGGCAGCATGGCGCGGACGCGATGAACGTCCGAATCAGACACCCGCGCGCTTTGATCCAGCTTCCTTTTTCGTTTGCTTGGCTTCGAAGTAAGAATGTGCCGGGCATAGGAATGCCCGCGCAGGATCTTGCCGCCGGCGGTAATTTTAAAGCGCTTCCGAGCGCCCCGGTGAGTTTTTAGTTTTGCTCTGACCAAGACTATCCTCCACTGGTTCCCGCTGGCCGGTGCATGGACGCCACAGCCGATTCAGGGGATCGCGCGGGGTTGGACATCGCCGCTGGATTCGCTGCCACGCGCGGCTGAGCGACGGAGGCTTTGGCCGCCCCCGGTTTCTTGGGCGCCAGAATGGCCGAGAGATTCGGACCCTCCTGCCTGGGTCGTGTTTCTACAGTGCCTGCTTCCGCTACCTGCTCGATCAGCCGGGTCAACATTTGCCAACCGATATCGCGATGCGCCATCTCACGACCTCGGAAAGCAATAGTTGCCTTCACCTTGCTGCCTTCCTGAAGGAACTTCATAATGTGGTTCTTCTTCACCTCAAAATCGTGCTCGCCGGTCCGCGGCCGGAATTTCACTTCCTTCAGCTCTACGGATTTTTGATGCTTGCGCGCGTCGTGCTGCCGCTTGCTTTGCTGGTAAAGGTACTTACCGTAATTAATGATCCTGCAGACGGGAGGAGTGGCACGCGGCGAAACCTCAACCAAGTCCAACCCTTTCCCGCGAGCGATCTTAACGGCCTCCCACGGGGGCATGATGCCGAGCTGCTTGCCTTCATCATCCACTACTCGGACCTCTTTGGCCCGGATCCTTTCATTTACACGTACAAAACGGTCAGCGATAGGCTTTTCCCTCCCGGCGATCGACCCGCCCGAACAAGTGGGTCATCGGAAAGGATTCCCTTACGCTATCCCCAATGACCTGATTTTGTATGAAAACCATGGGTTGCGCGTTCCAGCAGCGGTTCTCACTGCGTCGCCGGTCTCCGGCAGCGACTGCCCGCCCGCTCGAACCAACGTGCTCTTAGCTTACCATTTCACGGCGCGAGTGTCGATAAGCCCCCGCATTGCGATGACAAATTCATCGAGCGCCTGGCTGCCCGCGTCGCCGCGATCCCGTCGCCGCACCGCCACGCTGCGCGCTGCCGCCTCGCGGTCGCCCGTGACCAGCATGAATGGAACTTTCCGGAGCTGCGCGTCGCGGATGCGCGCGTTCAATTTTTCGTTCCGGTCATCGAGGCGGGCGCGAATTCCGGCGCGGCTGAGCGTTTCGGTAACCGTCCGGGCATATTCCAGATGTCTTTCGGTGATGGGAAGCACCACGGTTTGCACGGGCGACAGCCACACCGGAAATGCGCCTGCGTAATGCTCGATGAGAACGCCAAAAAATCGTTCCACCGAGCCCAGCAGGGCGCGATGCACCATGATCGGCTGGTGCGGGTGTCCGTCGGCACCCACGTACTCGAGGCCAAAACGCGCGGGCAACCACGAATCGAACTGGACCGTTGAAAGCTGCCACAGTCGCCCGAGCGCATCCACGAGCTTAATATCAATCTTCGGGCCGTAAAACGCCGCCTCGCCCACGATCCTCCGATAGGAAATGCCGCGGCTTTTGAGCGCCGAATCGAGCGAGCGCTCCGCCATCTGCCACTGTTCCGGCTCGCCAAAATACTGGTCGCGTTTCTCGGGGTTCCAGGTGGAAAGCTCCACTTCAAACTTCTCAAAGCCGAACGTCCGCAATACCAGCAGCGCGAAATCCACGCACCCCGCCACTTCTGCCTCCACCGTCTCGGGCGTGGCGAAAATATGCGCGTCATCCTGCGTAAACCCGCGCACCCGCAGCAGCCCATGCATCACCCCCGAGCGCTCGTAGCGGTAGACGGCGCCGAATTCAGCCAGGCGCATGGGCAGCTCCCGGTAGCTTCGCCGCGCGTCCTTGTAAATCAGGATGTGGAACGGACAGTTCATGGGTTTCAACTGGTACTCGGCATCTTCCAGTTGCATGGGGGTGAACATATTCTCGCGATAGAAATTGGCGTGGCCGCTGGTCTTCCACAAATCCACGCGCGCCACGTGAGGCGTGTAAACCAGGCTGTATCCCTGCTTCAGCAGCTCGGCGCGCATGAAGTCTTCGATCTCTTTGCGAATGATCCCGCCATTGGGATGCCAGAAGACGAGGCCCGGTCCGGCTTCGTCCTGGATACTGAAGAGATCCAAATCCTTGCCGAGGCGCCGGTGGTCGCGCTTCCTGGCCTCTTCGACCTGCTCCAGAAACTGGTCCAGCTCCTTTTGGGTAAAGAAAGCCGTTCCATAAATGCGTTGCATCGGCCGGGAGTGTTCGTCGCCTTTCCAATGCGCGCCCGCCACGCTGAGCAATTTGAACGCCTTGATGCGTCCCGTCGAGGGAATGTGTGGCCCCCGGCAAAAATCCAGGAACCTCCCCGTGCGATAGGCAGAAAAGATCGGCTCGGCCTTCTCTTCAATCAGCTCGCACTTCAGGAACTCTCCCATCTCTTTGAAGATTTTCAGGCCTTCTTCCTTGGCAAAATAGACTCGTTCGTAGGCAAGATCGGCCTGGACCAGCTCCGCCATCTTTTCTTCAAGCTTTTTCAGATCGCCTTCCGTGAAGGGCTTCTCACGGTAGAAGTCGTAAAAGAAGCCGGTTTCGGTGGGAGGGCCAATGCCCGGGTGGGCGTCTGGAAAAAGCTCAAGAACCGCCGCCGCCAGAAGGTGAGCGGAAGAGTGACGGTAGACTTCCAACCCTTCCGCCATTTTTGGCGTGACGAATTGGATGGGAGCGGTTTCTTTTATGGGGGAGGAAAGGTCCACCAGCCGACCGTCGAGCCGCGCGACGAGCGCTTCAGTGGCCAGCCGTGCCCCAATCGACTTTGCGACTTCGAGGGCAGTGGTGCCCTCCGGGAACTCTCGGGTTTGCCCGTCGGGAAAAGTGAGTCGAATATTCTCCATGCTGGAATGCTACAGACCACCCTTAAAGTAACAGAAGCTGCCTCCAGCGGTCAAACCTGGAGTCCAGGGTCACGTCAAAGTCGCGTCGCAAATACGCCAAGGCAAGTTGAAAGTTCAAAGTCGAGAGTCGAAAGCTTATATAAGTCCTTTAACCTTTGATTTTTGACTTTCAACTTGCGTTTCGGCTTTGCGCCTTTCCCCCAACCGGGGAAGCGCATCATAATAAACGGAGGATGCTCTCGAACCCGGCAGAGTGTTGAAAAAAACGGGTTCATTAATTGAGTTTTAGAACGAATCTCGATAAGCGAAGGAGGAAGTGAGAGCGGGGGATGGCCGAGATGACGCAGGTGGCTCTTTGCTTGTTGCTTGTCGCTCATCGCTTATCCCCTGTCACTGCCTGACTGAGGAGTGCGACCATGAAGACGATGATTGTTTGTTGCCTCATGCTTTTTCTGACCTTTGCCTTGCCAGCCTTTAGCCAATCGGCAGGCGGCCAGAATTCATCATCCTCCCCGACCCAACGGACCGTTCAAAACAAAAAAAAGAAGACGAAACCCGGAAAAGAGATGGCCCGGGGCGGCGGAGACATTGCCAAGGGCGCCGCTAAAGGCTCGGCGGATTTGGGCAAAGGCCTTGCGGGTGGCGTCGGAGACCTCGCAACCGGTAACGTTGGTGGCGCGGCCACGTCGGTAGGCAAAGGAGGCGCCGGGTTTGGCAAGAACGTTGCCATCGGCACCGGCAAGGGAACC
>JASHTR010000169.1 GCA_030040455.1 Terriglobia bacterium
CTTTCCACGTGGAACTATGGCATCGAGACGGGCCTCTATCCACTCGGCTCCTGCACGATGAAGTATAACCCCCGGATCAACGAAGTGGTCTCACACCTCAAAGGTCCGGCAACGGATCACCCTTACACTCCTGAACTTCTTGCCCAGGGTTGCCTCAGGATTCTTGCGGAGACGTCGCGCTGCCTGGCCGAAATCACCGGTATGGACGCAGTTTCCCTTCAACCAGCCGCAGGCGCTCAAGGCGAGTTGACCGGCCTTTTGATGATTCGTGCTTATCTCAAAGATCGAGGCGAGCATCGAAAATACGTTCTGATTCCCGATTCCGCCCACGGCACCAATCCAGCCAGCGTGACGATTGCAGGCTACGAGGTGCGTCACCTGAAATCGAACGATCGAGGCTGCGTTGATCTCGACGACCTCCGACGCGCCATGACGGAAGACGTTGCGGGGCTGATGCTGACCAACCCCAACACGCTCGGTATTTTTGAGACCCAGATTCACGAGATCGCCCGCGCGGTTCATGCCAGAGGCGGGTTGGTTTACATGGATGGGGCCAACATGAACGCGCTCGCGGGCGTCGTGCGGCCCGGCGATTTTGAGATGGACGTGATGCACCTCAACCTGCACAAGACCTTCTCCACGCCACACGGTGGGGGCGGGCCGGGCTCAGGTCCGGTTGCCGTGAAGAAGACGCTCGCGCCTTATCTTCCTGTGCCTCTCGTTGAAGAGAGCAAAGACGGGATTTACCGGCTGAATTTCGACCGGCCGAAAAGCATTGGGCGCGTCCGGTCGTTTTACGGGAATTTCGGCATGGCGGTTCGAGCTCTTGCCTATATGCTCGCTTACGGCCCGGACGGCTTGCGTCAGGTGACGGAAGATGCAGTGTTGAATGCCAACTACGTCCTTAAGAAGCTGAGGGACGTTTATGACCTGCCGTATGACGCTCCTGCCATGCACGAATGCGTTTTTTCAGACCGCCGCCAGGCCGCGCAGGGTGTCCGCACCGGCGACATCGCCAAGCGGCTTATGGACTACGGCTTCCACCCTTACACCGTTTCTTTTCCCTTGATTGTTCCGGGCGCCATGATGATTGAGCCAACGGAAAGCGCCAGCAAGGCTGAGCTGGATGCTTTTATTGCGGCGATGCGCGACGTGGCCCGGGAAGTGGAAGAAAACCCGCAACTCGTCCTCACCGCTCCGCACACAACCCGCATCACGCGGCTCGACGAAGCGGCGGCAGCCCGCAAACCTATTCTCCGCTGGAAACCGTGAAACTTCGAAAAAATGCAAAACCTCTCGCAGAGGCGCAAAGGCTCGCAAAGTAAATCATGCCGCCTTTCCTTGCGTGTCTTTGCGACTTTGCGGGATGCTTTTTGCTTGTAACCAAATTTCCCTACGCCTTCTGAGGACCCACCAGCTTCGCTTCACCGCGTCCCCGGGTGAACAGACGAACCAGCAACATGGCTACGACGGCGCCCGTCGTATCCAGGGCGCAGTCCTTGAGTGAAGGTCCGCGGTTTGGAACGAACATCTGATGGAACTCATCGGTCAGGGAGTAGAGCCCGGCAATCACCACGCTCCAAAAGGCGATGTGCGGCTGCCAGTCAAACTTACGCACCCTTGAAATGCTTACATAAAGCAACAGGCTGAAGATGCCGTATTCGGTGAAATGCGCCGACTTTCGCACCACAAAATGAAGGGCCTCAAAGTGGGAGGGTGAAAGCTGAATGCGTAACACAGCCAGAAGGCGACGAAGCACGACGGCAGTAAAAGAAGCACCAAAAGTTTTGGTCGAAAGATCAAAAATGAGGCCGGCCCACGCGAGCGTTACGATCCAACGAAGAATCCGGTAATGAGAAGAGAGCGAGGAGGACGACGAAGGCGTATTATTCAAGACGGTAGTTGGGCGCCTCTTTGGTGATGATGACGTCGTGAACGTGGCTTTCACGCAGGCCCGCCGTGGTAATGCGCACGAAACGTGCCTTTTCCTGGAGCTCTTCGATGCACGCGCTGCCGCAATAGCCCATACCCGACCGCACCCCTCCCACAAGCTGGGCGACAAGGTCGGCCAGCAAACCCTTGTAAGGCACCCGACCCTCAATGCCCTCGGCGACCATCTTTGAGGCCGGTTCTCCTTCCTGGGCGTAGCGGTCGCCGGAGCCGGCCGACATCGCGCCAATCGATCCCATGCCACGGTAGGACTTGAAACTGCGCCCTTGATAAAGGATCGTCTCGCCGGGGCTTTCTTCGGTGCCGGCCAAAAGGCTTCCGATCATCACCGAGCTTGCGCCCGCCGCGATTGCCTTGGTGATATCTCCCGAGAATTTCACGCCACCGTCCGCAATGACCGGAACGCCTGCTGGCCCCGCCTCGCGCGAACATTCCAGGATTGCCGTGATCTGCGGGACGCCGGCGCCGGTGACAATGCGCGTGGTGCAAATTGAGCCGGGTCCGATGCCCACTTTGATGCCGTCCAGGCCCAGCGCCAGCAGATCGCGGGCGCCCTCGGAGGTCGCAACGTTGCCTGCCACCAGGTCCACTTCAGGGAACCGCGATTTAATCGCCTTCACCGCTTCCAGCACCCGGTTGGAATGCCCGTGCGCGGTGTCCACCACCACCACGTCGGTCTTCGCCTTCACCAGCTCCTGAGCCCGCTCCAAAAAATCACCCGTGGCTCCCACCGCCGCGCCCACACGGAGTCTTCCTTGCGTGTCCTTGGCGGCGTCCGGATACTTGATACGCTTCTGAATGTCTTTTACCGTAATGAGCCCTTTCAGGTTAAAATCCTTGTCCACCACCAGCAGTTTCTCCACACGGTGTTTGTGGAGCATTTCCTGAGCCTCTTCAAGGGTGGTTCCCACCGAGACAGTAATGAGATTTTCCTTGGTCATCACTGATTCCACCGGCAGATCGAATCGCACTTCAAAACGAAGATCGCGGTTGGTGAGAATGCCCACCAACTTGCCATTCGTGGTGACCGGCACGCCGGAAATCTTATACCGCTTCATGATTTCCAGCGCGTCCACAATGCGGCTTTCGGGGTTGACGGTGACGGGATCTACAATCATGCCGCTCTCGGATCGCTTCACCTTGTCAATCTCAGCGGCTTGCCGATCGATCGGCATGGTGCGGTGGATAATTCCGATGCCTCCCTGCTGGGCAAGCGCAATGGCGAGCCGCGACTCGGTTACCGTGTCCATCGCGGCGCTTACAATCGGGATGTTGAGGGAGATATTGCGACTGAAAAGCGTGCGGGTATCCACCTGGGCGGGCAAGACCGAGGATTTGGCCGGGCACAGCAGAACATCGTCAAAGGTTAATGCCTCCGGGATCGACTCCATAATCCTCTTTGCCCCCATGCCCATCTCAGAAGGTGTGAAAAATCCCTCGGCGCAGTTGTAGCGACGCTCTGCAAGCACCGAACCGATTGAAAATACGACCGGCGGTCATAGACCGCCGCTACAACTAGATCTTTTCACACCATCTAAGCCACAGGTGTTAAATTTTCCATTCTAATGATGCGGTTCCGAAGGGTCAAGCGCAGGATCAGAAAAATTGAACCCTAACCCGTGCTCTTCATCCCAAAGGCAATCCCCCCCACTGTGATTTGAAGCAGATGCAGCAATTCCGGCTGGGGCGTTTCAGGCTTGCGGCGCCACTGCTCGAGAAACCGAATCTGAAGGAAATTAAGCGGATCGACGTAAGGATTGCGCAGGCGAATGCTTTCCGCCAGCACAGGCTGCTGTTCGAGCAGCCGGGCGCTCCCGCGAATTTCCAGGATGCGCCGACAGGCGCGCTCGTATTCCTCTTTAATCTGCGCGAAAATCTTCTCCCGCAGGCTCGACGGGCGGACAAGGGAGGCGTACCGTCCGGCGATATAAAGGTCGGTCTTCGCCAGTGAAATTTCCGCGTTATCCACGAGCACAGAGAAGAAGGGCCAGGCATGGTACATTTCCCTCAATCGCTCCAGGCCGCGCGGAGCGTGGTCGCGGATGAACTGGTCCAGGGCATATCCAACGCCGTACCATGAAGGGAGAAAATGACGTGATTGCGTCCACGCAAACACCCACGGGATGGCGCGTAAATTTTCAAGCTCCCGCGATCGGAATCGGCGGCTGGGGCGCGAACCCAAGCGCAACTGGTCGATGAGATCCACCGGGGTGGCTTGGAAGAAATATTGGGGAAACTCCGGCGTTTCATAAACGAGGCGACGATAAAAGCATCGACTGCTTTCGGCCATTTCCTGCGCATATTCCTGCCACGCCTTGAGCTGCGATTTCGCCACGCGCTTCGGATGAAGGAGGTTAGCATCCAGCACCGAGGAAACGAGCTGTTCCAGGTTGCGCTGCGCGATGATAGGATTCGAATATTTGAAGGAAATCACCTCGCCCTGCTCCGTAATCCGAAGCCGGCCGCCGGGCGCGGCTTGAGGCTGCGCCTGAACGCTGCGGTGGGACATGCCGCCGCCCCGGTCGATGGTCCCTCCTTTCCCATGGAACAGCCCCAGCCGCACGCCGTGGCGCTCAGCAACCCGACCGAGGCCTTCCTGGGCAAGGAACAAGGACCAGTTTGCCGCCAGATACCCGCTGTCCTTGACCGAATCGGAATATCCCAGCATGATCTCCTGGAAATTGCTGCGCGAGCGAAGCATGCGGCGGTAAAGATCATCGGCGAGAAGCTCGTCGAGGATGGTCGGGCAGGCGATCAGGTCTTCGTAAGTTTCAAAGAGAGGAATGGCGTCAAAGGAGGACCGCGGGCCCGACTCTCCAGCCGGCTCGATCAGGCCTGCCTTGCGTCCGAGCAACAACAAATCCCAAACGTCCGCCGCGCCGGTCGTCATGCTCAAAATATAGCGATGCGAAGCATTCGCGCCGTAGCGTTCCTGGATTTCTTTGAGCGTCTGGAATTCCTGAAGGACCTTTTGCAGCGGCTCTCCCTCCGTTTCCGGCAGAGAGTTTGCCCCGAGCAGCATGCGGATGGAATCGATGCGAGCCTCGGGCGGGTGGGCCGGCAGCCCGGCGGCGCCGAGCAAGACTTCAGCGGCTGCGCGCGTGAGCGAAGCATGTTGGCGGAAATCATGGCTGGCGCTGTAAAACCCAAAAACTTCTGCTGCCACGCGGAGCCGTCCGGGGCCCAGCTTCGCAACGCGTGGGCTGGGATGCTCCTTGAGCGCTTCCTCCAGCAGTCGCGCATCCCGCACAAATTCTTCTGCGGACTCATAAGCGCCCTCCGCGCACTCCATCGTGCGCTCCAGCCTCCAAACCATCACCCGCAGCTTCCTGCGATAAAGTTCCCCGGGCTGGTCCAACTCCGTAAAAACCCGTGTCGCGGGAAAGCGTTGCATGGTGCTTTCAAGGTCCTGCTCCATTTCGCGGCACTGTTCTTTATTCCGGCAAGGAAATGAGACCACGGCCAGCAGCCTGCGGCACACGCGCAAGTAGTAACGAAGGACGCTTTGCCGATGCTCCTCAGCGGCGCGAAGGCTTGCTTCCCGCGTCACGTTCGGGTTGCCATCGCGGTCTGTGCCGACCCATGAGCCAAAGTGGAAGAAAGGAGCCGGTTCACGCAACCGGGGATATGCGCGGTGCAGCTCTTCCTGGAACTGAGTCCAAAAACTCCCAGCCAGGTCGTAGATGGATCTCTCGAAATAGACCAGCGTATTCTCGATTTCGATCGCCGGGGTCACGGGCCGTTGGCGCACTTCGTCGGTGAGCCACAAGGCTTCGATCCACGGATCGACCTGGGCGGAAAAGGCTGCATCTGCTTCGCTTGGAAAACTCTCGATCGTCTGGCTGATGCGCAGGATGTGGTTGAGCACGCTGCGGCGCTTGGCTTCGGTAGGATGGGCGGTGAGCACCGGCTCAATCCGCATGGACTCCAGCAGCCGTTTCAGCGCGGCAAATGAAACGTGCTGCCGCTGAAGCTCATTGAACGTGCGCCGCAAAGACATGGGCGCCGCCGCTTCGTATCGCTCGTAGGCGGCAAGGCGGCGGATGCGCTCGCGTTCCTCGCAGAGGTTGACGAGGTGGAAGAAAAGGCTGAAGGCATGGGCAACCTCGGCAGCCTGGCTCAAGGAAAGCCGTCGAACCGCGCGCGCATTGGCTTTGAGCAGCTCCGTGTCCGGCCGCTGGCGGATCTGCTTCGAGAGGTTGCGAAGCTCTTCAATGGCGGCAAAAACGCTACCCCCGCATTGCTCCTGGACGATGGCGCCCAGTCGCGTGGTGAGGACTCGGACTTCTCTGCGCAAGGTTTCCTGCATGGCCGCCCGCTACACTGGAACCCCCAGCACTTGCTCCAGCTCACGCCGCAGTGCTTCCAGGCTCGGCTCAACCCGCAGCCGCTGACGGGTTTCCTCGCTTTCGGACCGGTGGCGCATGATGTAATCCGTATCTTTAAGCTGGTTCCCGGTAAGGACGGCTACGACGTCCGCGTGGCGCTCGATCTTGCCGGAGCGGCAGAGTTTGCGCACTCCGGCAATGGTGGCTGCCGAGGCGGGTTCGCAGGCGACGCCGTCCTCAGCCAGCACCCGTTTGGCTTCAAAGATTTCCTCGTCAGTGACGCTTTCACAAAGGCCTCCGCTCCACTGGAGCACGCGCTGCGCCTTCTTCCAATTTGCCGGGCGGCCAATACGAATGGCCGTGGCCTCAGTTTGAGGCTCTTCCACGGCAATCAGCTCGCGAGCGCCTGCCGTCACTGTCTGGTAAAACGGGTTGGCGCCTGCCGCCTGAATCACCACCACGCGCGGCACCTTCTCGATGAAGCCCAGCTCGAGCAGTTCCTGTAATCCCTTGCCGATTGCGGACGCGTTCCCCAGGTTGCCTCCGGGAACGACAATGTAATCCGGGGGGCGCCAGGCGCGCTGCTCCATCATTTCGGCGACGATGGTCTTTTGTCCTTCAATGCGGAACGGATTAACCGAATTCACGAGGTAAAGTCCGAGTTCAGGCGCAATCTCGCGCAGCAACCCGAACGCCTGGTCGAACGTGTCTCCTACCTCGACGACGATCGCCCCAAAGTCGAGCGCCTGGGCAAGCTTCGCGGCTGAAATCTGGCGGTAAGGGACAAAAAGCAGCGCCTTGATGCCCGCCCGCGCCGCGTAAGCCGCCATCGAAGAAGAAGTATTTCCCGTGGAGGCACAGGCGACCATGCGTACGTTCCGCGAACTCGCGCGGGTGATGCACGCCGTCATGCCCAGGTCTTTAAAAGAGCCGGTCGGGTTGTTGCCCTGGTGCTTGATGGTAAGATGGACGGGGCCGGCCCAGTAACCCGTGCGGCGTGTCCCCACCAGCGGCGTTGAGCCTTCTGAAAGCGAAATAATGCGCGCTCGCGGCTCAAGGAAAGGAATCAGCTCGCGGAAACGCCACACACCGCTGCGGTCAATCGGCTCGCCGCTCAATCGCCGCCGATGCCATTTTTCCCGCAGCTCTTCGGCATCGAAGGGGTCAAAATCGTACTTCACCTCGAGCAGGCCGCCGCACGCCGAGCAGTGATAGGCGTCCCGCTTCGGATCCTGCCGCATGCGGCAGTTCCCTTCAATGCATTGTAAGTAAGAAAAAGACATAAAAAGTTCTCAGCATTCAGCCATCAGCAGGATCCCACTCTCGTGATGAGTTGAATGCTGACCGCTGGCTGCCGAAGGCTTATAGTTGAAATTCCCCGTGAATTGCCTCGACGGCTTCTTTCACATCAACCGCCTTGACCGCAAAAGAGATGCTGATCTCGGAAGACCCTTGAGCGATGGCGATGATGTTGATTCCACGCCGCCCGAGAGCGCTAAAGGCGCGCCCTGCAAGGCCGGGCGTGCCCTTCATGTTTTCTCCGATCAGCACCACAATGGCGACGTGAGGCATCACTTCAATCGAGGCACGCTGGTCGTGGAGCATTTCCAGCTCAAAGACGCGTTCGAGGTGCGCTTTCACGCGCTTCAGGTCCGCATCATGGACGGCGAAGCAAAGCACGTTGTCCGCCGAGGATTGCGTCACCATGAGTGTATCCGCTTCTTCCACGCCCAGCGCTCCGAAGGCCTTGGCGGCCAGAGTCGCAAACGCCAAGGCGCCCGTGCCGCTCAAGGTAATCAGTTGCGCTTTGCTGATGGAAGTGATGGCTTTGACCCCTGCGCGTCCGTTAGAGCCCGCGGTAGGACCAATCTTGGTTCCCGGACACGAAGGGTTGAAGGTGTTCTTGATCCACACCGGGATCCTCTGTTTGATTACGGGCTGGATCGTTTTGGGATGCAGCACCTTGGCTCCGAAGAAAGAAAGCTCGGCCGCTTCGCGATAAGAAATCTCAGGAATGATGTGCGCCGAGGGCACGAGCCGCGGATCGGCCGTCATAACACCGTCCACATCAGTCCAGATCCAAATCTCCGCGGCGTCCAGGGCAGCGCCGACGATGGTGCCGCTATAGTCGGACCCACCCCGCCCCAGAGTGGTGCACAGGCCGTCTTCGGTCGCACCACGAAAACCCGTGACCACCGGGATGACTCCTCGCCGCCGCAAGGCCGACAGGCGCGCGCGCGTCTTCGGATTGGTTTCCTCAAACAGCGGCGTGGCATTACCGAATTTACTATCCGTCACAATCAGCTCCGTGGAATCTACCGCTTCGGCGGCGCATCCTCGCGATCGCAAAATTGCTGCGATCAGCGTGGAGGACATGACTTCCCCGAGGCTCGAAAGCGTATCCATGGCGCGAGGCGTTACCTCCCGCACCAGCGAGAATCCGGAGCAGAGGTTCTCGAAATCCGTCATCAGCTCAGCCAGCCGAGGCAGGGTCGTGGCCTGCTCGCTTGCCGTCAAGACCTTGTCCGCCACCTCGCGGTGCCGTCGGGCGAGCTCCTGGCGCACCCCTTTCCATTCCTCGCGGTCTCCGCGAGCGGCTTCGGTGGCCGCCCGAATCAACATATCCGTCACCCCGCCCATCGCGGAAACCACCACCGCTACATCCGCGTGCCGGGAACGGTCGAAAACGAGCTCGGCCACGTGTTGCATGCGCTCGGCATTACCCACCGAAGTTCCACCGAACTTCATGACGATCAGCGGCTTCTCCGGCTTGGTCATAGCAACATCATCTCCCGATTTTGCGGCGAGGTTTGGGGCACCCTTGCGCCGGCTGAAGGAGAATTACGCCCCTGCAGGCTACCGCGTCGTCGTCGACTGCGGCTTGGATGTGGAATTTGATCCTGGGTTAGGCGCCTTGGTGGACTCGCGAACAACTTCTATGAAGACTTTGGCAGGAAGCGAAAGATAGCAATCGCGCCGGTAGACGAGGCCCAGCTCTCGATACAGTTTCTGACCTTCCAGGGGGATAAGCTTCAGCAAGCCCGCCGCGACTTCCGGCTGCACGTAGGTGCGACTGATGAGTGAGATGCCGAGACCCGCACCTACAAACTTTTTAATGGTTTCAACGCTCGCCAACTCCATGGAAACCTGCACGTGGTTGCGGTAGTCGCGCAGTAGCCGGTCCAGCACCACCCGCGTGCGCCCGGTTTTGGGTAAAATCAGGGGATGGCTGGCGACCTCCTCCACCGTAACGCTTCGGCTTTTGGCCAGCGGATGATGCGCCGGCACCACGACCTGGATTTCATCGCGGAAAAGCGGGATCACATCCATGTTGGTGGCTGTGATGGGCAGCGTCACAATGCCGAGCTCCACCCCTCCTTCCTGAACCTTCTGTAGAATCTTGTGACTGAAATTGCGGTAAATGCTGATCTGCACCAACGGATAAAGTCCTTTGAAGCGCGCAAAAGTTTTGGGGAGCACATAAAGGCACGTCGCTTCGTTCGCGCCGATCTGGAGCTTTCCCCGCGCCGTCTGGTTTAACTCCGCAACCGCCTGGAGCG
>JASHTR010000170.1 GCA_030040455.1 Terriglobia bacterium
TTTCATAATGACCGATAGGTAATGCGGTAAAGGCGTAGAACCCTTCTTTATCGGTGATAGTGCTTTGCTGAATGCCCGTCTCGACGTTTCGAACCACAACGACGGCACCGGGCACTACGGCACCGCTGGGATCAATGGCCGTGCCGGAGATGGTGCCTCCAATCCCTGCCCAGGAGCTGCTCGGCAACGCGAAGACAAGGAGAATCAAGAAGGCTGCGCGAGGCGTAAACGCCAGGCTCGCGCGGCCCAATCTGCCTAAGATGGAGAAGTGCAATTTCACGGAAGGGAAGTCATAACTGCCAGCCATAGCTTATCTCCTGGAAAACCCTGGCTGGCAACCGTGAGTGAAGCCGGGTGTCAGCCTGCGGGTTGTCGATCTCGGACATTTCCAGCGGCTCCTTCGCCCAAAGAGACACCGCGGAAAAAGCCATCCTTCTTGGGTTGTTAAGCTCTTTCGAGCATATTGCGTCGCAAATCCAGCCGCGCAACAACATAGCAACCGAGAACTAAAAAAAGAGCGAGACCCTGCGCAAGGAGTGTCTCGACGGTCGGAAAAACTGAAAACCATAGGCCCATCCAGCGGGGAATGAGGCGGACAAGCCAGGGAATGGTGGTGGTGGGTAACCAGTGCGCCATTTGCATCTCCTGCGCCTGTTCTCCCACCATCACCAGCAGCACCGCGCCTAGCAAAACACCTGTCATCACCAGCATTTTCCGATAGGGTAGCCGCCGGTGCGCCACGAACGTCAGGATGGCTACAACTCCCGAGAAAAAAACGCCTAAAACCACGCCGTATAGAATGGGGTCGTTTCCCAACTTCAGTCTGAAGCTCTGGAGAAACAACACCACTTCAAAACCTTCGCGGTAGAGTGAAGTAAAGCCTAAAAGGCCGAAGCCCAAAAGAAGCCGGACATGCTTCACGCCTTGCAGGTGCGCGCTTTCAAGGAGGCTTCGCTTCCTCCGGTTATGCAGGGAAATCCAGCCTGTCCAATACACTTTGTGAAAAAACCAGTTCATCACGACGACGAGCACGAAAACTGCAAGCAATCCCGTGCCGGCTTGCACATCGAGCGCCGAAATGTGCTGCGTCAGGTCATCGACCACGCCGATCGCGACTCGCCACGTGATGAGCGTCGCGCCCAATGCGATGCCCGCGCCCGCAATCACGGGACGCTGATACGGCCGATCCGAATGTGCCATGCTCGCGGTGATGGCAGCCAAGACAAGAATGCACTCAAGCCCTTCGCGAAACACTAAAACCGCAATATCCAGCACGCCGGCGACGGAGCCGGTGTGAGCCTTCAGGGGATTCGGCCAACCGCCTGAAGCAACTCCTTGCCAAACGAGCAGGCCGCCGACAGCAAGGACGCCAAGCCATAGCGCAACCCGCAATTCGATGCGGTGAGATTTAGCAATGGCAGGAGATTCTCTTTCCCGCATTATTTCAGCGTCTGCAGCCCTCACGAGCGCTCTGTGGGTAGACATCCTGCTATTCGTAACCTGCCTTTGTTGAAACAGTGCCCGACTTCCTCTATACTGCAAACGAGTCGTCAACCTCCGGGTTGTCGATCCGGGGCTTCCTCGCGGCTCCTTCGCCAAAAAGAGACGCCGCAGGAAGCCCTCTAAGTTGTGGCTTTGTGGCCTCGCTCGTCCGCATATAACACGTTCGGGTTAAGTTAAGGAACTCCAACTTTCCTCGGCAAATTTGAACTCTGGGCTCCACAGTTCCGGCATTCGCCCCCAACCTCTAGCCGGATCACATTGATTCTGAAACCCGTTTGTTTCGAAATCTCTTTTTTTAAGAGCTCGAACGTAGGCGTCTTGTGCTCGACGATTTTCCCGCAGCGGAAACAGGCCAGGTGAAAGTGCTCAGACTTGGTACGCACCTCGTAGAAATGCTTTTCTCCCTCAAGGTGCATCAGGTCGAGTTCGTCGATGAGACTCAGGCGCTTGAGAAGGTCTAAGGTGCGATAAACCGTAGCGCGATGGATGTGGCTGTCTCTCTTCTTAGCCAGGCGAAGAAGGCTGGCCGCGTCCAGATGGTCAGAGCTGTCCTGAATAATCTCGACCAACATTTTCCGCTGGGCAGTCAGGCGTATACCTTCTGCTGCGAGCCTCTTCACCAGATGCGGGCGATGGAGAGCCGAGGCTTTCGTCATTTCCAACTCTTTCCTAATGCGACTTTGTCGCATTGATGAAAGCTATGCATACATTCTTGCAGGCCTGCTGATGCGTTCTATATGCGACTTAATCGCATCTACAGCTCCTCACTCATCGGCAACAACCAGCGGGAGATTAGAATCATCTCCTGCATCTGATGCGACTGAGTCGCATTAAGTCATACAAAACACACATACTTTACAAAGATGTCCAGATTAAATAAAGAGGCCCTTCTTGTCAAGTAGTTTCTGAGCCAGATCCCCCCAAAGTCAGGGGTGCTCTATGTCAGGCCCGTGAGGAGCTGGCTAAATCAGCCGCTCGTACGCGACTTCCAAGCACCTTTCCGGCAGGCGTCGCCAGCGTTATTGCAAGCTCCTGTTCCCGTGAAGAACGTCGCCGCCTGCAACTCCGCCACACCAGCCGCCGATGTCAACAATCCCCGTCGGTGCATCATTGCTAATTCTTGCTGGCACAGTCAGTTATAGTACGCCCAGATAGCGAAATTATATTCTGAAAATAGTCAGTAGACATAATTGACCTCATCCTCAAGCATCCATAAACTGTCCATCACCCAGAAGGGGTTAGAAACAAGACGATCAGGCACGGGGGTCCAAATTCCTTCCACCGGGCAAATACGGAGGGCTGATGAATCAGCGGCATAGTGTCTTTTTCGTGAAAATTTTGGCGAGTCTGATGTTGCTACTCCTGTTCGGAGCGGCGGGATGGGCGCAAGAGACAAGCGGAAGCATCCGCGGAACGGTAACGGATCCGAGCGGCGCCGTCGTGCCTGGCGCACATGTCCAAGCCGTTGAGGTTGAGACCGGCTTCACGCGCCAGACAACGAGCAATGGGCGGG
>JASHTR010000171.1 GCA_030040455.1 Terriglobia bacterium
TGCCGACTTATATCCTTGACGTATAACGCCATCCTTCTCTTCCCACGCCCACACAGCATAATTGCGAGCGGAGAAGTGGTCAATACATATATCCAGTAGCCAGATGGCCATAATGTGGTTATAGCTCTGGCTTATATATAGTGTGTGCCGCGACCGCTTAATTCCAATAACAAGTACGCTAGTATCCTGTCCCAATGGTTCACGACATAAGTCCGCCGGTGTTCGTCGTTGTCACCCTGAGCGGAGCGAAGGGTCTCCGTATTTGATCTTAAAAAATACCGGGATGCTTCGCAGAGTTTACCCTGAGCTCCTTCGCCGCGCTCAGGACCGTTCGAAGCGGAGCGAACGGGCTCAGCATGACAGTCGCAGCGCTAGAATTAGGTTGCGAACTTCTGGGACAGTAGACTAGGCGAGGAAGGTATCTGCACACCCATTGAGAACCGCCACCGGGGAGCCACCTCATCCCTAACCGCTTCATTCTACATGGTTACTGTCCATAAGCTATAGGCAATCGTTCCGAACTTTGTAGGAACACCAGCCTATTGCCGGATATCCCCCGTCTCTCTTAAAGTTTGCGTGCGGGGTTTCCAGCTATGTCGTCCTTGACGGGAAGCATGCTTACCAGACGCTCACTCCTCTTCAAGGGGGCCTTTGCGTTGGGAGTTGCGGTGGCCGCCCCAGGCACGTTCTTCTCTCAGGCTTCGCCGCAAGCCTCACAAAGCGTACCCTCAGGCAAGATCCCATTGAGCGTGATCGTGGTGGATTCTCTCGCAGGAGCGCAGCGAATCCAGGACCGGCTGAAGGAGGGTGCTGATTTTGCCACGCTCGCCATCGGAAAGTCACTCGATCCGACCGCCAACCAAGGAGGTTATCTCGGTCTAGTCGATCCCACGGAGCTGCGACCCGAGCTAAGAGATGCTTTAAAAGGGCTCGCCCCAGGGCAAGTCAGCCCTATAGTCAGAATTCCAGAGGGTTATGCCATTCTGAAGATTGACCGGCAAGACCCACAAGCCACAGACGACCGCAACCCTACCCGTCTTCTATCCTTGACTGGGCCTGGAGCCGTCCACTACGGACCCTACGTGGACGGATTGGGCGAGGCAGAGGAAGCTTTTACCAGTTTTCCGCAGAAGTCGGAGGGGTGGGACAGAAGCCTGATAGCTATAGCCGATATCCACCAACGGTCGGTTTCGAGTGCCATAAAACGACTGCGAGCGCTTCTGAACCCTACCAGCTCTGATCCTCTGCCTGGCACACGCGGGATGCAGTTGCACTTTATTCTGGCCCAACTCTATGCCTTCCAAGGAGAAATGGAGATGGCGGTTGGGCAATGGGAAGCCAGCTACCAACTTGCTCAGTCCGCTGCACCTAAGATGGTTCATTACCTGGAAGAAGTGCTAGGGGTTGCCTACTTGCACGGATCAGAGATGGAAAACGACATTTACCGCGTGCCAGGAGAGCGCTGTCTCTTCCCGGCGTGTTCGAAGATGCGCTATTCAACAACCGGGGATTCCCGGAAGGCCGTCGAGTACCTCTTGAGGTACCTCAGCCAGAATCAAGACGACCTTGAGGCGAAGTGGCTGCTCAATCTCGCTTGGATGACCCTCGGGCAATACCCCACCGGGGTTCCGCGGGAGTTCCTGATTCCGTTGACAGGATTCGAATCGAAGCAGGACGTCGGGCGATTTATAGACGTGGCGCCGGAGGTGGGCCTGATCAGCTTTTCGGACTGCGGGGGAATCATTGTCGATGATTTCGAGAATCGTGGCCTGTTTGATGTTGTTGTGTCCAGTTTTGACTGGCAGGCGTCCCTCCGCTACTTCCACAATAATGGAGACGGAACCTTCGCGGATCGAACGCAGCAGGCGGGATTGGAAAGCTTTTTGGGTGGGCTGAATATCATCCAGGCTGATTACAACAACGACGGATGCCTGGACATACTGGTATTGCGTGGGGCATGGGAGTTTCCGCAACCCATGTCGTTGTTGCGGGGTAACGGCGACGGAACCTTTACCGACGTGACGCGCCAGGCGGGTCTGACGGAGCTCATTAGCACACAAGCTGCGGTTTGGGCTGACATCAATAATGACGGCTTGCTGGACCTCTTTGTCGGCAACGAGCGGGGTCCCAGCCATCTTTTCCTCAACAAGGGTAATGGAACATTTGAGGACGTCTCCAGCGACGCCGGTGTGGACCAGATCGCGTTCACCAAGGGGGTGGTAGCAGAGGACTACGACAACGATGGATATATAGATTTCTATGCGACCAACATGGGTAGCAGCAACTTTCTTTACCACAACGAACATAACGGCACGTTCAGGGAAGTCGGCCGGCACGCAGGCGTGCAAGACACCTGGGGACAAAGTTTCGCAACTTGGTTCTTCGACTACGACAACGACGGCTGGCCTGATCTTTTTGTAACCAGCTTTTACACATCTGTTGGCGAGACCGTGCGCACTTATCTCGGCCTTCCACACAACGCCGCAACCTTAAAGCTCTACAAGAACATGAGGGACGGAACCTTTGAGGACGTCACGAAAGAAGTGGACCTTGATAAGGTATTCATGCCGATGGGGGCTAATTTCGGCGATGTGGATAACGACGGATTTCCTGATATTTACCTCGGGACCGGCAGTCCATCCTATAGCGCCTTGCTTCCCAACGTGCTGCTTCGTAACGATAGAGGGAAGAGATTCGTGGATATCACCGCCTCGTCCGGAACGGGCGAGTTGCACAAGGGACACGGCATTGCCTTTGCCGACATGAGCCACACCGGCCACGAAGACATCCTTACTGTGATCGGGGGAGCCACTCCTGGCGACAAGCATGCCTTCCGATTTTTCAAGAATCCTGGCAATGCCAACGACTGGATCGCGGTGAAACTGGTGGGATTGAAGAGCAACCGCTCAGCCATTGGTGCACGGATCGCAGTCCAGGTTAAGAACGAAGGGCACAGCTCACGATCGATCTATCGGACGGTGGGGAGTGGTGGCTCTTTCGGCGCGAGCCCCTTAGAGCAACACATCGGGCTAGGCCCGCAAGCGCGGATTGAGAAGCTTGAGATATGGTGGCCGGCGACCCATACGCGGCAAACCTTTTCAGATCTCCACAAGAACCAGTTTATTGAAATCAAAGAATTTGCC
>JASHTR010000172.1 GCA_030040455.1 Terriglobia bacterium
GTCCTGCCTCTGATGCTCGGCCGCTATTGTGGCCCGGCACTGCTCGGGCTGGGCGTCACCGCCCTGATTGCCGGCTTCATGGCCGGCATGGCTGGCAACGTCAGCGCCTTTGCAACCGTATGGACCTACGATCTCTACCGCCCCTTCATGCGCAAGCGCGAAACGGACGCGCATTACGTCTCGATGGGGCGATGGAGCAGCATTGTAGGCATTCTGGTCTCGATCGGCGCGGCCTACGGCTCCATGCATTTTGCCAGCATCATGGATTACGTGCAGGCCCTCTTCAGCTTCTTCATCGCACCCCTTTTCGGGACGGTGATTCTCGGTATGTTGTGGAAGCGCATCACCTCGAAAGGAGCTTTCTGGGGGCTCCTGGCCGGGACCGTCGCCTCGATTGCGATGTTTCTCGCCATGCGATTCGATCCCCGCACCCGAGCGATTATCGCCCTTTCTCCCGACGCCAAGATGATGGCGCAGAACGTTTATCAGGCTCTCTGGTCCTGGATCGTCTGCGTGGGGGTTACGGTTGTCGTCTCGTACCTTACCCAGCCGCGGAAAGAACAGGAGCTCGCCGGCTTAGTTTACGGCTGCACAGAAATTCCCTCTGAAGGGAAATATCCGCTCTGGAAGCGGCCCATCTTCTGGGCGGGGGTTTCCCTGGCTACATTCCTGTGCCTGCAATGGTTATTCTGGTAAGAAAGGGTGCTTATGGAGGAGAATGCCCAAAATCGGCGCGCTCGGGAAAGCGGCTCGCCTCCCGACCGGCTTGAAAAAAACGAGGGACACCCGCAAGGAAAAATGCTCCCTGTATGGTTCTTCGTTGGGATCATTTTTCTGGTTTACGGGATTATCATTTTCATTACCGGGCTGGAGGAGTTTCGTTATCATCCCGCTGCCGTGCTCTCGAGCCTCCATCCCACTGTCTGGTGGGGCGCTATTCTCATCGCCGTCGGTGGCTTCTACGTGTATTACTGCGGACCTTGGCGGAGGTAGCGAATTTGCCTTTCAATGCGTCGTGGGCATTCAGTTTCCCGGGAAAAACCCTCGGCGAGAAAACCGTTTGCCGTGGCTACTGTCAAAAAAACAAGCCTGGAGTTGAAAGTCGAAAGCTGGTAAGGATTGCGTCTTTTGATTTCCGGCTTCGGGCTTTCAACTCCCTTTCTGCCTTGGCATCTTTGCGAGAGGTCTTTTAATCTTTCACGCCTCCTAATGTTTTCCTTCTTCCCCCATTTGTTCCAGCAGGTAATTCTCCAGCCCCACGTCTTTGATGATGCTAAGCTGCGATTCGAGGAAGTCAACGTGTTCCTCTTCGTCTTCGAGCAACTCCTTCAGCAGTTCTGCTGAAGCGTGGTCGCCCGCTTTCTGGCATAGCGCCACCGCCTCGTTGTATGCCGCCACCGCGCTGACTTCAAGCGCGAGATCGTTTTCAAGCTGCAGCTTCACATTCTTACCGATGTTAAGCTTGGGCAGATCGGCCATGTCGGGCATTCCTTCGAGGAAAAGCATTCGTTCAATCAATTTTTCGGCGTGTTTCATTTCGCCGATAGCCTGCTTCTTGATCGCTTCACTCAACCGCTCGTAACCCCAGTTTTCCAGCATTTCTGAGTGCAAAAAATACTGGTTGATGGCCCCAAGCTCTTCTTTCAACATCTCGCCAAGCGTATGAATAACTTCCGGTTTCCCTTTCACAGGCACAGTCTCCTTTTTGAATTGAGGAATAACCCACGGTCAACCAGAAAGCGATTGACCATGGCTGCCACTACCACTTTTCAATCCTTGATCCGGGTGTAATTACGCCCGATTTTTCCGTCTTTTCGCTGACATGATCGATCAGATCCCGCACGCTATGGGCAAGTTGGGCCACCTCGCCTTTCCCTTGCACATCAAACTCAATTTCGTAGTTGCCGGCAGCCGCATGATCCACCGCGGCCTTCAAGTCCATCAAAGGCTTTACCACCTGTCGCGGCAGAATAATGCTGACCAAAACGCTGAGGATAATCACAAGAAAAGATACAACGCCGAGGATCCACTCGGCCCTCGCCACCAGACTGCGGGCGCTCTGATGATCGCGCCGCACACGGTCCCAGCTTTCCTTCTCAAGAGACGAAGAAAGCTGAAGAATGGCGTTGCTCGAAGCCTCGAGATCCTGCGTTACCTTGCGCAGAACGGGGTCACCTTCGGCCAGGGCCGCCGCGACCTGGGTGTCAAACGATCCGCTCTGGTTGCGAAGGTCTTCCAGTAGGTGGGCTCGGCTTTCCCGACGCGAGTTCCGGAGAAGGTTCTGAAGGTTAGTCTCGTAGGCACGGACAACGCTCTGAAAGCGCTCCGCCGGCGACTCATGGTGGTTGCTCAAGTGCTGCACGGCTTCGCTCAAACGTTGTCGGTAAATCTGGAGCTCCGCCTGGAGTTTTTCAACCCTTGGCCTCTCCGCGGGCTGTAGCTGCTCGCAGTGCTTGAGTGTGTCACGCATTTCGTCCAATGATTTCCAGCTCGCGCTCAGGTCGGCGGGATCGTGAAGCAGAAAATAATTCAGCTCCATTCTGCGGGCGTTCAGCATCTGGATCGAGACGGATTCCGCCAAGGTCGCGACCTGGGCGTCCACCCGGACAATCCGGTCCACAATCCAGCTCATCGCAAACAGATAATAGACCGCCAGAGCGATGACCGGAACCAGGATGAGCCGGACAACCGCCAGGCTGTAGGCAACCCTTCGCCTCAGAGAAGTGCCGGGCGCAAACACCCTCAGCGGTTTATGGACGTGCCAGTTAATGCGGTGCAGGTAGCCGCCATGCACCCAGGCATCGCGTTTCGCCATAAGGCCCATCCAAACAATTCAGGTCCTTCCGATATTATCCTATACTGCGGCGTGAAAAGCCCGTTGTGGGGGTGAACCCGCCGTTCCACATGCGTCCGAAACCGGAGGTCACAAAAATCGGAACTTATCTTTGCGTCGAAGCGTATGATATAAGGACTGCACATTTTTGACGAGCTGGAGATCAACCATGTTCTGTTCACAATGTGGAAGGGAGGAAACTGGCGGGGCCAGTTTCTGCTGCCAGTGCGGGACACCACTCAAGGGCGCTGCGCGGCCTAAAGTGAAGCTTATGCGGTCTGCCGACGATAAAAAGATTGCCGGGGTCTGCGGTGGAGTAGCGAAGTACCTGGATGTTGATGCGACGCTTATCCGCCTGGCGTGGATTATGCTCGCGTTGTTGGGCGGCTGGGGTCTCATCGGTTATCTCGTGGCTTGGGCGATTATGCCTTTGGAGAAAGAAAGGGCTGCGGCTCCGGCAGCGGCTCGACAGGCAGTTAGCCCTTCCGGACCTTAGTTCTCAAAGTAGCTGCGCTGTGGCGGCGATGTCCCTTCGCGGTGTCCGCCCTGAGTTCCTTCGTGTAGTATGCCGTAAGCCTCTTCGCGGAGCCTGCCCTGAGCTCCTTCGCTGCGCTCAGGGCCTGCCCTGAGCAGAGCGAAGGGACCGTTCGAAAAGGAGCGAACGGGCTCGGAGCGACTTGAAGAGGAGCGAATCGGCTCATAGCCTGCCCGGAGTGGAGCAAAGGGATCGTTCGAATGGAGCGAATGGGCTGAGGGTATGCTCTCGCTGGCAGCGCCGGTGGGAACACGGACGCACCCGTCACGCAGTCGGTCTCCATCCATGACTCTGCTTAATCCTCAGGAGCAGG
>JASHTR010000173.1 GCA_030040455.1 Terriglobia bacterium
TTACCTGGCTGCTGAATGCCTTTGCTGCTTGATAATGCTCTTGTTGTTCGATTTCAAAAAGCTCGGGATATTCTTTGAGAACCGAGCCGCAGCCCGCCGCGTTGGTGATGACGGCATCCGGCCTTTCGTCCAGAAACGCGCGAATATTCCTCAGTGCCAGCTCTCGGGCAAGGCCGCGCAATCCCGCGTGGACGTGCAGTGCACCGCAGCAGCCCTGGCTCCGGGGGATCACGACTTCGCAGCCATTCCGGGCAAGAACTCTCACCGTCGCCTCGTTGAGGCGCGCGAAGGCCAGGTTGGCCATACATCCCGCAACGAACCCAACGCGATAACGTCGTTGGCCGACGGCGGGGATTACGGAACCCAGGCGATGGGTGAAGAATGGATCCTCCATCCGCGGCGACAAACGCGCCACTCGCTCGAGATTGCACAGTTTCAGCAACCCCGACGCGATGAGGATTTTTTCCAGGCCGGAGCGCTGATAAATACGCAAAAGCCGCCCCACCATTTCCAGGCGTCGCCGGCTGGGCAGCAGGTCGCGCAAAAAGGCTCGCCGCAGGAACGAAGCAACCGGCGGCCGATGGTAGTATCGCTCAATTTGACCGCGAGCCGCTTCCACCAAGCGCCCGTATTGGACGCCGGAGGGGCAGGCCGTTTCGCAGGCGCGGCAATCCAGGCAAAGATCGATGTGCCGGACAAAGCTCTCGCCCAGCGGCAGCCGACCGCGCTCGACCTGGATCATCTGGTAGATTCGACCGCGCGGTGAATCCATCTCCTCGCCTAGCTCCCGATAGGTAGGACAGCTATTCAGGCAAAGACCACAGCGGATACACTTGGAATAGTCTTCCCACCGAGGTGCCTCGCCGGGACCGTAGCCCCCGCGACGCTTTTCCTCAGCCGCCGCTAAATCCGGATCGGACCGCTCCGTCCCTGCCTCTTTCAGCGCTTCAGACAATGGTGAAACCTCTTCTCCTCATTTGGCGGTAGAGTCTCTGTGGTCTGCGACCGCCGACTTCTACAACCCGCCCACAAAACGTCCCGGTGAAAGCGTCGCGCCAGGATCCCAGGCTTCTTTTAGCTTCCGCATCACGTCAAAACCATCTCCGGGCGGGCCCCACACCTCCATCCGCTGCTTCAGCTCCGGGGAGCATCGCTCCATGACGAGCGATCCTCCCAGGCCGCGCGTGCCCTCCCGGAGACTCCCAGCCAGCGCTACCACCGGCTCACTCTCCCCCGCCAGGCAGCCGTGAACGGCGCCAGGATAGCTCGCGCAAGCCGCGCGAACATGCTGCCTGCCCGCTTCTTCGTGGGCCCGCCTTACAAATTCTTCGCCCGCCGCAATCGGCAGTGACGCCTTGAAGCTCACTGCGTGCGGAAAGTACGTGCTACCCAGCGCGCTGAAATCGCAGATTCGATCCCAGCAAGCTGAAGCGAAATCGGTCTCTATGGGGTTCAGTGTGGCGCCCGTACCGTCAATCAGCTCTGCGAGTGACTTCGCGGATCGTTGGATCACCCGTTCGGTGCCGCCGAATTCAATCCAGGTTTCGAGCCATTCATCCGACCCTTCAGCCGCTGACTGGCCGCGCGCCCACGCCGCCGCGATGCGATCCAGCAGCACCATGCGCAGAGGAGATAAAGGGGAAGCTAATACGCGCCGTCGGAACTCACGCGCCGCTTCAAAGCCGCCACCCGCGAGCACCCACGTGGCACGATGGGCCGGAAGCGGAAAAAGCTTGAAGCTGATTTCAACGATTGCACCGAGCGTGCCATAAGAACCGGCCATGAGCTTTGCAACGTCGTATCCCGCGACGTTCTTTACCACTCGTCCGCCTGTTTTCACCACCTTGCCTTCGGTGGTGGCGATCTTCATGCCTATAACGATATCGCGCGGGGCGCTGTACTTCAGCCGCGCCGGACCCACGGCGTTCGTCGCCACGATGCCACCGAGAGTGGCTTCCCGGCCCCCGGGCGGGTCCAGCGGAAGCCAAAGTCCATCGCGGCTGAGAAGCTGTTGAAAGCTGCTGAGCTTCACTCCCGGCTCAACACTCGCGGTAAGGTCGGCAGGCTCATAGTGCGGGACCCGGTTCATTTCTTTCAGGCACAGGGCAACGTCATAGCGGCGGGGAATGTTTCCGATATGAAGCTTTGTAGCGTTCGAGCAAGGAATCACTGCAAGGCTGCGCTCCCGCGCCCAGGCGAGCACCGCAGCGACGTCATCCGCCGAATGCGGATAGGCCACAGAGTGGGGCGAGAGGTCATCGACCGCCACGGAATCGCAGATGGCGGGGTCTGTGGCGACGTGCGCTTCCCCGATGAGGGTGGCCAAGCCAGCAAGCGAGCTGTCCGTTCCGATTGCCAATCGAGGTCCTACATCTTAACCCGTAATTCCCCGCACATCTTGCCGGTGGGAAGCACTTTTCCGGGATTGAACGTCGCTTCCGGGTTGAAGACGGATTTTATCCTGCGCATCATGTCCAGGTCATCCTCGGAAAAAAGCAGTGGCATCAATTCGCTCTTTTCAATTCCCACCCCATGCTCGCCGGTGATGGAGCCACCCAGTTTTACGCACCGGGCGATGATTTCTGAAGCAGCCTTGGAGACCTTCCGGCACTGGTCCGGGTTGCGGCGGTCGAACATCAGGAGCGGATGCAGGTTGCCATCGCCTGCGTGAAAAATGTTGCCGATCGAAAGCCCGTATTTTTCCGCGACGGCTTCCACATAATCCATCATTTCCGGCAACCGCGTGCGAGGGATGACGCCATCCTGAACGTAATAGCTCGGGCTGATGCGGCCCAGCGCTCCAAAGGCATTCTTGCGCCCACGCCACAGCAGATCGCGCTCCTCGGCACTTTGCGCGCGACGCACCAGCCGCGCGCCGTTCTCCAGGCAAGCTGCCTCTATCTGTTCCGCTTCTTCTTCCACTCCCTCCCGCAATCCTTCAATCTCAATCAGCAGCACCGCCGCGGAGTCGAGTGGGTATCCGGCGTGCGTGGCCGCCTCCACAGCTCTCAGCGTGAAACCATCCATCATCTCGAGAGCAGCGGGCGTCATGCCGCGA
>JASHTR010000174.1 GCA_030040455.1 Terriglobia bacterium
GGCTGTAATGACCGTAATCGGCCATTTGGTGCTTCATCTGCACGGGGATGTCAAGCATGTCAATGGCCATCGGCGCGATCGCAACGACTCGCGGGTCACCCGTCGCGGCCGTGAGCCACGTTGTCCAGCCACGCTTGGAGACTCCGGCAACAACGAAGCTTTTCGCTGGCTGGTTCCATCCCCGGAGGGCAAAAGCCTGGAGCGCGTCCATGGCCTTGACAACGCTTTTGACCATCGGAAAGAGCAGCGGCCAACTCGCATCGCCAGTGTGGAGATACTGAACGAACGTATAAGCAACAAGCGCATCTTCAGCCTTTCCGCCGTAGAGCGGTTGGTTGGGAATTTGGTATAGCACGGCGACGCGCATGGCGGCGCGTTCGGCAATGGTGAAACCCACCTCGGTCCCTTCCCGGCTCGCGTGTCCGCCCGTGACGAAAAGGAGAAGGATGTTTGGGTACTGCAGGTCCTTCGGTTCGTAAACCCACAATTGGTGCTGCCAGCGGATGCCTTGCCAGACCTGCGATGTGAGGCGCAGCTTGTAAATCCTGCCGCGCGGGACGGTGGTGGTTTCGACGTGTTCCCAATGGAAAGCAGGATCCGGCCGATTGACATACTGCTTCAGTTGCGCGGGCGATGGAGAACTGGCAACCCACGTGAGGCCGATGACGACCATCGCAAACCGCGACTTTGAGCGGAAGAAAAACATGGGGCGCTTCAATGGGTAACGTCGGGCAGGCTACGCAACAATGGGTTGCGGTCCGGAGTTTGGGCAGATGCCTTGATCCTCTTCACCTTTGCTTCCGCCGCTGCAGCCTGTTGCGGACGGCCATCTCGGGCATATAGGGCCGCAAGCTCCGACCAGGCGTCCGAATAATTCGGATTGAGCGCCACTGCCGCGTTCAAATCGTCGATAGCTTTCGCAGTGATGCCCTGCGCGGCCAGCAGCTTGGCCCGCCAGAAGTATGCCTCCGCGTCTTTGGGATTAAGGACTAGCGCCTGATCCAATTCCTTGCGGGCTGCCGTTGCGTTGCCCGCTTCAAAACATGCTATTCCGAGCTCGCGGCGCAAGAGCGCATGCTGGGGGTCCAAAGCAACGGCTTTTCGAAAGTCAGCCGTGGCGGCTGTAAAATCCTTCTGCTTGCGTTCGATCAATCCGAGCAGGAAATAGGCGGAAGAATAGTTGGAAGAGAGCCGCAAAGCCTCTTCGGAGGAATCTCGGGCTTCGGAGAGTCGGTTCAAGAAGTAGTTGCTGACTGCGATTCGGTAAGGAATAAAAGGGGATTTTGGATCGATGGTGCGCGCCTTCGTTAACGTCGAAATGGCATCTGCATAACGGCCCTGAATCTGTTCAAGCCACGCGTAGGCTGAGAGACACCGTGCATTTCGGGGTGAATGTTTGACCGCCGAGGCCAGGTCTGTCTCGGCGGCGGCAAAGTTGCCGGTAAGCGCCTGCGCTTCTCCCATCAAAAGCAGCCTCTCGCCGGTGGGTCCAGCTTCGACGGGCATTCCTTTCAGCACCGCGAGCGTCTCCACCGGCTCTCCAGCCATCAGGCTGGCTTTCGCCAGCAGGAATCGCACCTCCGCATCGTTTGGCATCAGCTCGTTGGCATCCTCAAGCAGGTTGCGAGCCGTCTGAAACTGCCGGTATTCGATGCAGATTCCAGCCAGGGTCACCGCCAGGCGGGCGTTATTGGGGATGGCCTGCACGGCCTTCTCAATGGTGTCGCGGGCTTGTTTGGAGTCGCCGGCCTCGAACTGGGCGCTTGCAAGAGCGGCCCAAATGCGCGGGTCGCGGGGTGATCCCTCTTTCGCTTTACTCAGATAAGTTGATGCTTCTCGAGCCCGGCCTGAATCAAGCAGGATCATCCCAAGAGCGTATTGCGCCGGGACGTATTGAGGGTCGAGGACGAGAGCCCGGCGAAGCTCTTGAATGCCGGCGCTTCCCTGATGGTTGTTGAAGTAAGCGAGCCCCAGATTGTAATGAACAGTGGCAGAGTGATTTCCCTGTTGGATTGACTTTTGGAAGTCCGCGATGGCCTGGTTCAGGTTTCCGAGCCCAACCTCTGCCATGGCCAGGTAATAAAAATTCCTGGCCGAGGGATCGCGCTGGACTAAACTTGAGAACGCCTGCTCCGCTTTTTGAAAATCGTGCGCTTGAAGGGCGCGCGTTCCAAGCTCAAGGAGATCCTGCGCGGTTTGGGAGAATCCCACCCCGGCGGTTCCGAACCAGACCAACACTGCGACCACGAGCGTCACGGTTGTCCGGAGCGCTCTCACTGGGATCCAGCCTTCCGGAGTTCCCGTGCCTTCTGCCGGATAAGGTCGAGATTCACAATCTTCAGGTGCTGGGCCTCGATCAATTTCATCTGCTGCGCGTTGAACCAGCCGGAGCCGTCGCCGAACTGATTCAGCATCGAGTGGCTGCGATATTGAGCGGCGCTCAGGTCTACCGTTCGATAGTTCGCCTGCCGGTGGCTGTAGTCAAAGTTCAGCCCTGCCTGGGCGTCATGAATGACATAACGAATATTTTCGACGTATTGAATCACGTTGGAAAAGGAGTCCGGCGCCGCGATTTCCGGCATGGGCGGCTGCGGCTGGCCCCAGTTCCGGTCCACCACCATCTGCAGAATTCCGGGAATGGAAATCTTGAAAAGGTGATTTCCAACCACCTGGGCATCCAGCGGAATGATGCGAACGTAGGGAAACCCGGCGGAGTGGCTTCGGTTGAAGCTGGCCACGATCTTCATGAATGCTTCCCTTTGGGCCGCGGTGGAGGAACGGTCAAAATACAAGGCCGCAAGCGGCCGGTATTGGATGGCGCACATCCCGCCGGAATCGATCACCTGCAATCCATCCAGGTTGACGGGGCCGTAATTACCGTGGCGAATTCGCAGGAAAAGCGTGGCCTCGCAATGACCATAGCTCGGCTGGCTGTTGGTGCGACATGGACAGGGCACCGCGCACGGGCAGCACACAATCCCATCGCCTTTCACGTTCCAGCCAGCGCCATCGTAGTGGACGCGATTCGAGGGAGGTGACGCAGGCGCTTGGCCGAAAACGAGGGCGGCTGCCAGCAGAAACCCTGCGATTCCTATCTTAGGGAGTGACCTCAAGAATACTCCTTTCTGCGAAAGTGGGAATCCAGAACGCTCAACCCCTGCGAAAGCGGGGGGTGGCGATAAAAAGTGAGTTGCAATTGTCTTGTGTGGCTTTGTTGTGCCACGCGCTCAAACCACGATGCATCGTATCCGATCCCAAACGTTATAGGCGTATAAATCGACTCGCCGGGGGTCCCGGGCTGCCGGTTGCATATTGCCTGCAGCGTCCGTTGCTTTGGAAACCAGCTCTACAACTCCGGGTTGGCTCAATTCGAAAGCGGCGCGCCACAAGCTCCAGTCGTAACGGCTCGAGCCGGAATCAAGCGCTGCCGGTCGCCAATGGTTTCCACCATCCGCGCTTACTCGGACGTCCACAATCTTTCCGGCACCGGACCAAGCCAGGCCGCTGATCTGGAGCTTGCCCCGATGCAGAACGGCTCCATTGGCAGGACTCGTGATCACGGACTTCACCTGGATGGTCGGCAGCGGTCTGCTTTCGATTGACCCGGACGATCCTTTCCACAATTCCCGATAGGTGTTTCCGACCGGAGGAAGCGGCATGGAAGCTAGAGTGATCTTCTCGAGCCATTTTACGGAATTCATACCGTAGAGACCGGGGAAGACCGCGCGACAAGGCGCGCCATGGTTCACGAGCAGAGGGCGGCCGTTCAAGCGCGTTGCCAGGAGCCCGCCGTCCATTAACTGGCTCATGGACACGCTGCGGGCAAAACCATCCCGTCCCAGAAAGTGCGCATAAAGGTCTTTCCGCTTCGGCTTGGCAAGAGATATGACATCGCTCAACGACCAGCCCTGCCATAGCCCGTCGCTCACCAGGCTGACGGCTCTCACGGGATCGCCGGCACATTCGAGTACCGCGCCAACCTGACGCTCGGGCAAGTGCCCCAATTCGTTGAGGCCCAATCGGACCGGCATCTCCACTTCGCCCCCGACCTCAATCGAAAGGGTCCCGCGCGCCTCGGGAGCCTCGTAATGATTGCGGATATAGAAGTCCTCCACGCGGGTGTAGCGCCCTTGTAAAGACGCCAGATCAAACTCCACAATCAGTGGATCGGCGGAGACGAAATGGTTGTCAGCCCAGAGATTGCGAGTGGATAAACCCAGCGCCGCAGCCGAAAGCCAGATGAACTCCCTTCTGCGCATAGCGTTATTATCGGAAGGACATGACCTTGGGTCAACAAGAATGAGCGGTTACCGCGCCGATGTCTCTTCGCTGCCGCTCAGAGCCACTTCACAATGAAAATACGGCAGAGGTTTAAGTAATTCCAACCCTCCGCCTGACTTTTGATGGACCCTCATTTCGGCGCGCTTGCTTTTACGCCTCGACTGCCCTAAATTTAATATGGTATTACCGTGTATTAACTTATATATAAACAATGAGATTTCCGCGTCCCGAAGGAACGATAGCAAACTTGAAGGCTGTAACAGCCCTTGTGATCGTCGGAATCATTTGCACGGGCTGTCTGGGGCTGAAAGCACAGGAGCCGGCGAAAGCGCCAAAGCAGGAGCCACAAATTGTGCTCTCTCAGCCTTCACTGGCCGAAATTGCGCGAGAACAACAAGCTCGCCAGGCCAAGGAAGAGAACGTTCCGCTTTATACCAATGACAATTTGCCCACCCGCTCCGGCGGCTTGGGGATAGCCGGCCCGAGCGCGCCGGAAACTACGGGCAACGAAAGGGCTGGTTTCGCGGAGGAAGTCTCGCCCGAGACGGTCCAACAAATCGCCTTTCTCCGCGGCAAGTTGAGCCGGCTTCAGCAACATCTTGCGATGCACCAGCGCGAGCTTTCCGTCCTCCAGCAGCAATTGAACCAGGCTCAGATGCAGTATTATCCCAACCCGTATGAGACGCTAACGCAGGAGTACAGCCGGGCGGACATCAACAAAGGCACAAGCGCGGTCAACGAGAAGAAGGAGCAGATTGAGGAAGATCAGAAGAATATTGAAGACGTACAACACCAACTGCAGCGGCTGGCGTGGCTAAACCCGGCGGCGGCGGCTTCCGCGCAATCCGCAGAAAGCAAGATTTCGCCTGGCCTCAAGCCCGGAACCAAGCCGTACTGGCAGGCACGCTTCCAAGCGGTCCGCCAGCAGCTTCGAACTGCAATGGAAGAGCAGAAGCTCTCGGAGAACGAGCTCAACCTCCTTAAGCTTCAGCAGCTTCGCACGCTCAACCCTAACCTGCAAAGCGAGTTGACGGCGCAGATCGTTGCCAAACAGCAGGAGGTGGCAACCGACAAGGAAGCTGTTGGAAAAGCCCACGCCGAGTTGGATCAACTGCAAAAAGAACTCCAGGGCAGCGGCGCCCCGGCTGAGTGGGCGAAGTGAAACCCTCGCTTCTTCGCGTGCTCCATTCGACCGTGCTAAAGAGGTGCAAATCTATTCCAACGCAAGGTACTCGCTCAGCTCCTCGGGGCTGAACCCCACAAGCTCCGGCTCGATGGCAACGACCACGCCCATGCGTTTGTAGATAGTTTTCCGGATGTGGCGGGCAAGGAGAAGAACGTCGCGCGCCGTCGCCCCGCCTGTATTGATGAGCACGAGAGGTTGACTTTCGTTCACCTCCGCGCCCCCGACCCGCCAGCCCTTGAGACCGCAGAGATCCATTAAAAACGCGGTAGGGATTTTGATGCCGCCTGAGGATTGGAACCTGTTCCGGAGACCGCGGAGCCGGTCAAGCGCCTCAGCGCCGAAGGTGTCTTGGACCGAGCGCTTGAGCCGCTCATATTCCTCAAGCGTCAAGGCGACATTTTTGAAAAAAGAACCGGCGTTCCCTCCTCTCTCTTCTCGCGGAAAAGGAAACTTTCTATTCCTGATAGTGACGATGGCCTCCCGGAGTTGTGGAAGCGACGGCTGGGCAATACTCAACCCTTCAAACCAGGCTCTCACGTCCGCATAGTCCAGGCTCGGCCTTCCAAGCTTCGAAAGGCGAAGCGTGAGGCTGAGGATCAGGTAGCAGCTTTTATGGGACGTATTAAAAATACTGCGCCGGTAACCCAGGCCACACTCCTCGCGCCGCAGGGTCTTCATGGTGTGCGTTCGAATCTCCATGACTTCAGCGCTTTCGAGCACGTCGCT
>JASHTR010000175.1 GCA_030040455.1 Terriglobia bacterium
GGCGGCGCTGGCAAAGCAGGTCAGGATGCCACTCTGTAGCTCCGTCATGTCTACTTACTTCTGGTCTCATGAGTATATCCGTCTATTCGTCGCCCCGATTCTGCGGCCGCTGCGGAAGCAGCTAAAGAACACGCGAAAGGTCCAGGCGAGCACGGCGAATCAGGGTCTTGCCCAAAAATCAGCAAGGTTGGCTTTGAAGTTTGAAGCATCTGTGGGAGAGAGTTGATCTATGGACAGAAGGAATTTCCTGAAAAATACGGCTGCAAGCATGGGTGCTCTTGCGGGGTTGACGACGGGTGGCACGAAGGGTGAGCCGACCCCAATGATCGAGTCTCCCATCAAGGACATAGTAGTCCCGCCTGATGGATACCATGCACCAGACTGGTTGCGGTATTCGCGCACCGTCTATTTCGACGGCTACACGCCTCCCATTTATCCCCACATCGACGAGTTTGACGCTGAGCGCTTGGTCAGAATAGTACGGGAACTGGGCGGCGATACCCTGCGCCTTCAGCCAATCGGCTTCTGGGCGACATTCCCTACCAAATCCGGCTACCCCCTTCATCCGGAATTGGGGAATCGGGACCTGCTCTGGGAGACGGTTCAGGCCTGCCGCAAGGCGGGTTTACATATCTACTGCTATACCAAGTACAACAATCCGTTTCTGTCGATGCGGTATGTGGACGCGCATCCGGAATACAACGACTGGATTCTCCACGGCCCGGATGGAAAACCGTCGATTACCTTCGAGCATGAGGGCTATGGGGTCATCCCACTGTGCGACGCGACGGGCGACGCCTACCGGAGAGCGATTCACCAAGTGATCCGGGATTATACCACCTATGACATCGATGGCGCGTACTTCGACTCCCCGAGCGGTTTCGGTTATACCGGGATTTGCTACTGCCCGACCTGCCGAAGAAAATTCAAGGCCTATTGCGGAATGGACATGAGCCGCCTCCAGAATCCTGATGACATGCAAGCTAGGATTGCCTGGTATCAGTGGTTCAATGAGATGGAATATCAGGACCTGCTCGACTTCCGCAAAATTCTTCACGATTCTGGCAAGTTCATGATCTGCCACAATGGAGCCACTTGGCGGCCGCAATCGTTGCGCGAGCAATACCGTATCCCAGACGGTTTCATGAATGGCGAAAATCAGGTGCAGGTCTATAATCGCATCATGACGGCGATGATGGGGGCCTCGATGGCACGCCCAACCAAGAAACTCTCGCAAATGTACATGGGCGACTATTGCCTGTCCAGCCCCGGCACGCCGCCGCATGACCATCCGTGGACGCTGGAAAACACCAGCGAAGAGGACACCGACGAGGTGCTGATGGATGGCTTCGGGACGCTAGCCGCCGGCTCCATTCCGATGTATGCCACGCTCAATCGATTGTATTTCGGCCTGGGAGATGGAAGCAATCGGCCGGCACAAGAAGTTTACGAAGTCATGCGCCGGGTTGAACCAATTCTTAAAGATAGCGTCGTGGTTCCGTATGTCGCAGTCGTGCCCTCGTGGGAGGCTTTACAAGTCTGGCGCACAAAACGCGAGAGCTGGAATGTCAATATGTGCGAGGGCTTCACGCTGGCCATGCTGGATGAGCACATCAGCTTGGATGTTTGCCCCAGTACCGAGGTCAACGAAAGCTGGCTGGAAGGACAGCGCGTGATCGCCCTTTGCGGTGCTTCAGGATTAACGGATTATACCGCGAAGCTCCTCACGGATTGGGTCCAGGGCGGCGGGGGCTTGCTGGCCACGTATGACACGGGCCTATACGATCAAAACGGCCATGTACGGCCAAGCGGAGCGCTAAAAGAAGTCTTGGGAATTGAGTTCACGGGTGAGGCGCTTCCCACCCAGCCGGAGTGCTACTACCGGATCACGGAAACGCATCCTGCGCTCGGTCGTTACCAAGCAGGCTCGATGGTCAAAGCGGACAGCCGGCTCCTGCCCGTGCACGCTTTTGGGGGTGCGAAAGTCTTGGCAGAGTGCTGGGATTTGGGTACCAAGGAAGTCCGAGGGCCGGCAATTGTCGTTAATACCTACGGCAAAGGCCGCACTGTTTATATCAGCGGCAGCTTGGAGGCTAATTACACTTACAACCGAGTTCCATCGCACCGGCGGGTTCTGGCCTCGGCTGTTCGCTACTTGGCGCAAGAGGCGCCGCAGCCGTTCGAGATCAGCGCGCCCAAAGGCGTGTACGGTCTCCTGCGCCGTGCTCCCAACGGGGACCTGATGCTCTGGCTCCTGGCCAACGTAGGGTTTAAGGATGCTGACATCGGACGCATGCGGCAAGAATACATGCCGGTCTCCAAGATAGAAGCTAGAGTCCTGATTCCCGACGGCAAAAGAGTACGGACCGTGCATTTGGTACGAGCCGGCCGCGAGGTGCCTTTTACGATCGAGAGTGGTTACGCGGTGGCGAGACTGTCCGATGTTCACGTGGCGGAGATTGCTCATATAGAATTAAGCTCATGAGCCGTCAGTGATGGAACTAGCTCCCATTATCGGTTGCAATGTGGCTGAAAACACCGCGTGGGCGGTAGAAGCTCTCCTAATTGAGCTTTATTGGACAGCATCTCCAATCCCAGGGCGGCTGGGCAGATCTGTGTGACCACCGGGCCCCTGCTGCTCTCGATGCTTGACACCCTGATGGAGAGGAAAAAGTGGATGAGTGAGCGGAGGACATTTTTAAAGCAGGCAGGGCTTCTTGGTTTAACTCCTCTGTCCACGGGCACACTGGGTTGGCCTGGTGTGAGGCCTGGGAAGGGGCAAAGCGCAGGCGCGGCGACTGATGCAGAAAACATCGTGCTGGAGAACGCCGAGATGCGGCTTGCCATCAATCCCAACGGATCGGCTGAGAGCCTGATTCACAAACCCACCGGGCAGGAGTGCCTCGCAAAAGGTGCGGACGCGCCAATGTTCACTGTGACGCAATATCGGCCATACGACAACGAGCTACAGCTTTCCTACCCTGCCAGAATCACGCATTTCCCGGCCGATCAAGTACGGCGGGAAGGAGACCGGCTGATCGTAAGCTTCGCGCTGGTTGGATACGAGGCGGCAATTGACCTTAAGATCACAGATGCTTATATTGCTTTCAAGTTGGAAAGCCTCACCTACAAGGGGTACACGTCGCTTAGGAAGAAGTGGCAAACTCCAATTGACGAAACTCTGTTTGTGCAATTGCCCGTGCGAAACCGCCGGAATCTGGGAGAATGGCTGAACGTGATGTGGGATGAAGAAGTCGCGGTGAATCTTCTGGCGACGGACCCCTACGCGCAAATTGACGCAAAGGCTCGCCGGGGTTACCGGTTATTCCAGGCAGGAACCGTCCGGGATGTCCGACTGGAGGGAGTGGGCGCAGCCCTGATCGCCACCGCAACGCCGCGACTGCTGGACCGGATCGCTCGAGTGGAAGAAGACTTCAACCTTCCAAGGGGGGTCGAGAGCCGCCAGCGTAAAGAGTACAAGTACTCATACTATGAAGTTCTGAAAATGACTCCCCAAGATGCGGACCGGCACATTAAGTTTGCCAAAATGGGCGGGTTTCGAACCATGCAAATCTACTACCGCGCTTTCGCCAAAGCCGCAGGTCACTTCCAATGGCGACCCGAATATCCGAATGGAATGCGGGACCTGAAAGACATCATTTCGAAAATCGACGAAACTGAAATGATCCCCGGATGTCACATTCACTACAACAAAGTGGAAAAGACTGATCCCTACGTGACACCCGTTCCCGACCCGCGGTTGAACTTGTCGCAAATCTTCACCTTGGCGGCACCGGTTGATGCGATATCGACGGTGATCACGGTAGAGGAGAATCCACAACTCTGCACCATGGATGACCGGCGACGCTTCCTAAGAATTGTAAATGAACTGATCGAATACGACAGCTTTACCACCACCCCGCCCTATCGATTCCAGGGCTGTAAGCGGGCGGCGCTTGGCACTCAACCGGGGAGCTATGTGGCAGGAGCAAAGATTGGACAGCTCGATATAAGCCGTGAGGTGAACCTCGTCCTCATTACCCAGAACACCGACATGCAACATGAGATAGCCGTACGATGGGGGGAGATCTACCGGGAAGCAGGATTCCGTTTCATTTACTATGACGGCGCCCAAGACGTGCCGCCCCCCTACTGGTTTACGGTGTCGCGGGCCCAGTGGCTGGTTTATCAGCAATGGGACCCGACGCCGCTATGGGCCGAAGGAGCGTGCAAATCGCATTTTAGCTGGCACATTCTGACGCGAGGAAATGCTTTTGATGTGTTCAAGCCGGAAGTTATGAAATCCGCAACGCGCGCCTATCCGGCGGCGGAGATTCCGCGCGTGAAGGAGGATTTTACAAGCATCAATTTCGGATGGATTGGGTATTGGGCGCCTGGCCCAGAGACCATCGGCACCCAGCCGGACATGCTGGAGTATGTGACGAGCCGTGCGGCAGGCTGGGATTGCCCGATCTCGCTGGTTGGGGATTTACCCGCTTTGGAGACGCATCCGCGAACGCCGGACAATCTGGAGGTGCTCCGGAGATGGGAAGACATTCGGGCACAATCGTGGCTGACGCAACAGCAGAAAATGGCGCTTCGAAATCTCAAGCAGGAGCATACGCTGCTGGTCAACGAGCATGGGAAATTTGAATTGGTACCCTGCGAGCAGATCGAGAGAGTAGCGGGGGCAAAGCAACCGGGACGGGCTTTCCTCTTCAGTCGCAATGGGAACGTTTGGGTGGCATACTGGCACACATCAGGCAGCGGGGTGTTGGAGATACCGCTCGAAGCGAAGCGGGTGCGGCTGATGCGGGAATTGGGGAAGCCGCTGGCCGTGAAAGGGAGCGGAAAAGTAGCGAGGTTACCGCTGGGAGAGCGAAGGTATCTGGAATGCGAAGGCTTGGCACGCCAGGAAGTAATCGCGGCTTTCCAAAACGCAAAAATCCTTTCCGGTTAAGGGTCAGCGCATGCATAACATGAACCTCTCTCACGCCGCGGGTCGTGCTGACCCCAACGTGTTGGAGTCAGCAGCTTTTCTTAACAGGATGCTGAAAAACCCGATAATTTGTCATCCTGAGGAGCCGCAGGCGGTCCTGAGTGAAACGAAGGAAGGATCTCTGCATTGAGTTGATTTCGCAAATGCCGGGATTCTTCGCTGCGCTCAGAAGACACCGTCCCAGGCTTTTTCAGCAGCTTGTTAATGGTATTGAAAGACAAGCCTACCCTTTGTTCATGTTATCTGTGCGTGATCCCTAACGGACCAACCTTCTTCCTTTGAGGACAGGAAATAGCTATGCCTTTTGCACTGGAACGTTTTCGCGGGATCTTCCCGGCAGCCCTTACGATGTTCGATAAGGATAATAACCTCGACGAAGAAGCAACGGCCCGCCATTGGGACTGGTTGATTACTCAGCAGGGCGCGGACGGGCTTGTCGTTGCCGGCAGCAGTGGGGAATTTATTGCAATGGATTTCGAGGAGCGCGTACGGCTGTTCCGCCTGGTCACGGACGTAGTTCGGAAAAGGGTGCCAGTGATTTTCGGGTCGGGCCACTATAGTACGAAGCTTGCCATCCAGCTTTCGCAAGAGGCTGAGCGATGCGGTGCCGACGCCTTGATCGTAATCCTCCCCTACTATCAAAAGCCGTCCAAAGCGGCGGTGATCGAGCACTATCGCCGCATCCGGCAGGCCACTGACCGGCCGATCATGCTCTACAACA
>JASHTR010000176.1 GCA_030040455.1 Terriglobia bacterium
TTTGCTTCAGGTTCAAAGCCATGCGGGCCAGGCATGGCCCGGCCGGTCAGTTGTATTCATCACCGGTCCCAGCCGCACGGCGGATATCGAGCAGGTCAGCATCCGCGGGGTTCACGGCCCAATTGAAGTCCATGCAATCCTGGTAGAAGAGAATTGCTTCTCATCACCCTCACACGGCTAAAGTCAGATTGGAAACGAGGCCGGATCCCATCCAGGAACCCAAAGTAGACCATCGGCATCTTTCCGTCAGAACAGGAATTAAGAAACAAGGGCAGCGGGGATATGGCGGACAGGTTCCCGGAGCCATTCTGGTATCCCACTCGAATGAAAAGGATTATCTTTTCTTGACCATTTTGTATATGATTGTTAAACTGAACTGAGTTAAAGGTAAGAAGGGTTCCACGGTTTGCTTTTCCGGTCTAAGAGGGAAAGAAACCATTAGGCTTAAAGAGCCGGTGTTGGCTCTTCTAAGGGAGAGAAACATGAGCACTGAAGTCAGCACTATCGAACAGCTTGCGACCAAAGAGTACAAGTTTGGGTTTGTGACGGAGATCGAAGCGGATACCGCGCCTCCAGGGCTGAATGAAGAGATCATTTCCATGATCTCCGCCAAGAAAAAAGAGCCGGCATGGATGCTCGACTGGCGGCTGAAGGCTTTTCGCCACTGGCTGACGATGAAGGAACCAACTTGGGCAAACGTGCATTATCCGTCCATCGATTATCAGGCCATAACCTATTATTCGGCTCCCAAGCAAAAGGGTGAAAGTCCTAAGAGCCTGGAAGAGGTCGATCCGAAGCTGCTTGAGACCTACGAAAAGCTTGGCATTCCGCTCCGGGAGCGGGAGCTGCTGGCCGGCGTTGCGGTGGATGCGGTGTTCGACAGTGTTTCCGTAGCCACGACCTATCGTGAAAAGCTGGCGAAGCTGGGCATTATCTTCTGCTCGATGTCGGAGGCAGTTCAGAATCACCCGGGCCTTGTGAAGAAGTATCTCGGCTCGGTGGTTCCCTACACGGATAACTTCTTCGCAACGCTGAATTCTGCGGTTTTTAGCGACGGGTCCTTTGCCTATATTCCCAAAGGCGTGCGCTGCCCGATGGAGCTTTCCACGTATTTTCGCATCAATGCCAAGGATTCCGGGCAGTTCGAGCGCACGTTGATTGTCGCGGATGAGGGCGCTTACGTCAGCTATCTGGAAGGTTGCACCGCCCCCATGCGCGATACAAACCAATTGCATGCGGCGGTGGTGGAGTTGGTGGCGCTGGACGCGGCGCAGATCAAGTACTCGACCGTGCAGAACTGGTATCCGGGCGATAAGGAGGGAAAAGGCGGCATCTATAATTTCGTCACCAAGCGCGGCAAATGCCTGGGGGCGAATTCCAAAATTTCCTGGACACAGGTGGAAACCGGCTCGGCCATCACCTGGAAATATCCGGGGTGCATCCTCCAAGGCGATAACTCGGTCGGTGAGTTTTACTCGGTGGCGGTCACCAACAATCATCAGCAGGCTGATACGGGCACAAAGATGATCCATTTGGGCAAGAACACCAAAAGCACCATCGTTTCTAAGGGCATCTCGGCGGGACGAGGACAGAACACTTATCGCGGCATGGTCAAGGTGCTGAAGGGCGCGGCGGGAGCGCGGAATTACTCACAGTGTGATTCCCTGCTGATCGGCGACCAGTGCGGCGCCCACACGTTTCCTTATCTCGAGGTGCGCAACAGCACGACGCAAGTTGAGCATGAGGCTTCAACTTCCAAGATCGGCGAGGACCAAATTTTCTATTGCCGCCAGCGGGGTATCTCCACTGAAGATGCTGTCTCCATGATTGTCAATGGCTTCTGCAAGGAAGTCTTCAAGGCGCTGCCCATGGAATTCGCCGTGGAGGCGCAGAAGCTGTTGAGCGTGAGCCTGGAAGGAAGCGTTGGGTGATGCTGAACGGTGACATGAGTTATCCCGTACACCCTCGAAAGCGGCAAGCAAGCGGGTAGTGCCTGATCTTTTTAGTTCGCAGCTCTTGAAGCCCCGAAGGGGCGCAATCATCTGGCCCTCGGCGCAAGTCGTGGGAACGGAGATCGAGCATTCAGGATAGCCCCGGCCGGGGCGACATCAGGATGCGATTAAATGATGATGTCGCCCCTATGGGGCTGAATCAGCGTTGTTTTGATTCGCTTACCCACGGCTCACGCCGTGGGCCAAAAGACAGGGCCCCTACGGGGCTGGACTCGGACAGTGAATGGATATTGACGGCACCCTTCAATTCATCATTAACCAGCAGGCGCAGTTCGTGGCGGATATTCACTCGCTTCAGCAGACCCAGCGGGAACTGGCCGTCCAACTCGACGGCCTGGTGGCCAAGGTCGAGAAGCTGAGCGAGGGATTCGAAAAAATGAGCGCCGTCGTCATCCACCAGGAGGATGCGCATATCGTTACCGCCGGGATGATCTCCAGGCTGACGAGCGCGCTGACCGATTATGCCGAGCGGCAAGGCTGGCTGTTTGAAGCCCAAAAGCGGAGCGAAACGAAACTCGCCACGCTGATCGATAAAACGCGCGGATTTGTCGAGGAGATGCGCCGGAGGATCGAAAGCGGGAGCGGTGAAGGCAGTGCCGCGTAGTTTATCAATCGGAACAGGGAGGCCTTAGAGTATGGGAGCGACCGCGAGTCTGAATCTCAGTTATCCAATTGGCAAATTCAAGCCCGAAGGACAACTCAACGATGCCCAGCGGGAACACCTGATCGGCGAGATTGAGGAAGCCCCGGCGCGCCTGCGCGCCGCCGTGGGCGGCTTATCGGATGCGCAACTGGATACACCCTATCGAGAGGGCGGCTGGACGGTACGGCAGGTGGTGCATCACCTAGCCGACAGCCACATAAACGCTTACATTCGATTTCGCCTGGCGATGACGGAGCCGAGTCCAACCATTAAGCTCTACGATCAGACGCGGTGGGCTGAATTAGCCGACGCGCGCACGGCTCCGATCGAGCCTTCGCTCGAATTGTTCGAATCGCTGCACGAGCGCTTTGCCATGCTGCTGAAGTCCTTTGAAGCCGTGGATTTCGCGAAGACCTTTAACCACCCTGAGCGCGGCGTGGTGACGCTCGAGCGGAACCTTGCGATGTACGCCTGGCACGGGCGGCATCACGTGGGGCAGATCACCTCACTGCGCGAACGGATGGGATGGAAGTGACTTTGGATTGGCGGTGATGGCACTTCGGGCTTAATCGTGGCGAGGGAAACGCTGACAAAGTAAGTATCAAAAGTGTTTTGAATAGCTGGTCATTTCATGAGGAGTGCTGGATGCTTGAAATCAAGAACCTACACGCCAACGTGGCAGGCAAGGAAATCCTGAAAGGGGTGGACCTGAAGGTGAGTCGGGGTGACGTTCATGCGATCATGGGGCCGAACGGCTCGGGCAAGAGCACCTTGGCCCAAGTGCTGGCGGGGCGCGACGTCTACGAGGTGACGCAGGGAACGATCACTTACGAAGGCAGGGACCTGCTTGGAATGGCGCCTGAAGACCGGGCGCGGGCGGGCATCTTTCTCGCCTTCCAGTACCCGATGGAGATTCCCGGCGTCAGCAACATGTATTTTCTCAAGGCGGCGCTGAACAACCTCCGCAAAGCGCGGGGCGAGCCGGAGCTCGATGCTATGGACTTTCTCACCTTGGTCCGCGAAAAGATGAAGGGGCTGGGTATTGACGAGAGCTTGATGAATCGCGCGGTGAACGAAGGTTTCTCCGGCGGCGAAAAGAAGCGCAATGAGATTTTCCAGATGGCCGTGCTCGAGCCCCGGCTGGCGATTCTAGATGAGACCGATTCCGGCCTGGACATCGACGCGTTGCGCGTCGTCGCTGATGGCGTCAACGCTCTGCGCAGCCCCCAGCGTGCCGTGATTGTGGTAACACATTACCAGCGCCTTTTGAATTACATCGTGCCGGATTTCGTGCACGTGCTTTACAACGGCCGCATGATGAAATCGGGCGACAAGAACCTGGCCCTGGAGCTCGAGCGGAAGGGTTATGGCTGGCTCGAAGAAGAATTACAGACGGTGTAACGCCGGTCGTCGAAGCTCGCAATGAGCCAGGAGGGAGCCAGCGCCAGACGATGGCCTCCTCAGGGAATGATTCATGCCTCAAGTGGAATGTGCCGCAGAAAGCTATTTTACGGATTTTAGGAAGCTGGAGCGCCAGAGGGGGCTCGCGTCCGAGTGGGTTGTGTCGCTTCGCAAGGAGGCCATGGAACGCTTTGCGGAACTGGGCTTCCCCACCACAAAGCAGGAGGCGTGGCGGTTCACGAACGTCGCGCCGCTAGCTCGCGTCCCGTTCCGCCTTGAAACTCATCCCGGAGACGGCGCCCCGCCCCGGGCATTAGATCGAGCGCTGTTAAAGGGTGTTGCGGCGCAGCTTGTCTTCGTGAACGGCATCTTCAATGCAAAGCTTTCATCGCTGGCGAATTTGCCGAAAGGAGTGAAGGTCAGCTCCCTGGGAATGGCATTGGGCACTCCGAATGAAAGCTTGGAAAGGCATCTCTCCCGCCATGCAGGAACGAAGGGTCGGGCCTTTGTGGCCCTCAACGCGGCATTTATGCAGGATGGCGCTTTCATTGAGATCGCCGACGGCACGGTGCTTGAGAACCCCATCCATGTTGTTTTTGCGCGGGCGGAGGGA
>JASHTR010000177.1 GCA_030040455.1 Terriglobia bacterium
ATTGCGACCACGCCTCCTTTCCGCAAACTCGTAAGAGCAGCGATGACGACGTCTCCACTCGGAGCAAACGTGACGGCGCGATCGAGAGGTACCGGGGGCCGGTCTTCCTCCGTGCCAACCCAGGCTGCTCCCAGGGAGGCAGCCAGCCGGCGATGCGAATCGCCGCGGGTGGATACGTATACCTTGCAGTTCCATGCGCGCAACACGGCAATCGCCAAATGCGCCGATGACCCGAATCCGAAAAGTCCCACGCATTCCCCCGGTTGAACGCCCGCCACGCGGAGGCTTCGAAAGCCGATGATGCCGGCACAGAGCAAGGGTGCGGCGTCGAGATCGTCGAGCTCCTTCGGCAGTGGAAACACAAAGTCCCTGCGTGCCACGGCATATTCGGCATAGCCTCCGTCCACCGTATAACCCGTGAAAACCGGCGAATCGCAGAGATTCTCTTCCGCGCGCCGACAATACGGACAATCTCCGTCGACACCGCCCATCCATGAAACTCCAACGCGAGAACCGAGCGGGAGTTCTGCCGAACCACCGTCGGCGACGTCTCCCACTATCTGATGGCCAGGGATCAGCGGATCGCGTCGTGAAGGCAACTCGCCTTCAACAATGTGCAAGTCTGTGCGGCACACCCCACACGCGCGCACGCGCAGGAGCACTTGACCGTCTCCGACGACAGGAGTCGGTGCTTCCTCAATGGTCAATGGACGTTGGGGCGTGCGGTTCGCTGCTCTGAAGATCGCGGCTCTCATCAAACAGATAAGAAACTGGTAGGCCTAGTGAGATTCGAATTCCCGGCCCACGGTTTAGGGATTCGTTCTGGCCCAAATTCAGAGCTCATTGAAAGGAAGGCAGAAAACCACGTAACAGTTCAATAAATCCGATAGGGCGTCCACTTCGCTATCGTAACTGATGGCCATGGGCTGAATCTCCCGCGTTAAAGATAATACACTAACGACGCACAAAGGGAGGAGACGCCTAATTTCGGGAACGTGATTGGCCAGGAAGGGGTGGTAGACCGGGTTCGTCTGAAGATTGTATATACTTTTCGGACCCGAAATAAGTCTCATGAAATCTGTCCGAAAGAGGCATACAAACGCCGGACAGCGGTCTTCTGATCCAGGCCCCGGCAAGCCAGAGCGATGTTGCCAGAAACAGATTCTCGCCCGCCCCGGCCTCCGTCGACGAGGGGTTCGAGGTCGAAAGAGGGGACTGGTGACCCCGAGCAACGCGGTTCGCCATTGCTTACAATTCCGCATTGCAGTCAGCCACAGCGGCGCTCGCGGCAGCAGGTTGCCGAGCCAGCCACGAGGCTCACCATCGTCGTGTGATCGAATCTCTAGTATTCACTATTGGCGCCAAGCCAGAACTGATCCGCTGCTTTGGCGCCTTCCGCAAGAAGCGCAACGTGAGCAGCTACGAAATGGGCGGCACAATTTCTGAGAAGGAAGCAACAGAGATGGCAGGCTTCGCGGCTGATCTTAGGCAGGAAGTAGAGCGCTGGATTCGCAGCAGGCATCCCGAACTCAAACCGTAGCGTCCCCTTAAACCACACGCGGATGGTCTTGTTTGGGAGGCCGCCCGTGGTGGCGGTCTGCTGCTGGCCTTGCTGCAATGGGCCGCGCCATCCCTCTCAGATTGGTGCGCGCCTTCGTTATCTTTTTGGCCGCCTTCTTCGCGCGCTCTGGCTTCGCCGCGGGAGCCGGCGAAGGAGTAACACGATCCGCAGTTTGAGCCATCTCCAATCCAAATATCGCCGAGAGGTCTTCGGTGGCAAGGGTCTTTTCCGCTGCGAGCGCTTTTCCAGCCAGCGGCAGTTCCTTGCCGGCCTTGGCGATCAGTTTCTTCTCATCGACATTATGCAATCTAAAAAGTAGCTCCGGCTGCTGGTCGAGGCGAGCGCCGATCCCGTAGAGCACCGCCGCGACATGCTTGCACATCGAAGCCCAGTCAGGGCAACTGCACGAAAGCTGGATCTCCTGCGGTGAAGGGAAAAGGCCGGTCCGTTGCTGACACAGGCGTTCCATCACACCCTTGGAGAAGCGCCCTTGCAGAAGCTCCACGAGCGAATCAATCCCGGCAGCGCAGTCCGCGCAAATGGATCGCCAACGCGCCTTCGAGACCGGCTTCACCTCTACTGCCACCTCGTAAATCTCCGAGCCACTGACCAGAGCCGCGATCTTGCCGGCGCCAATCTGAAGATCCACTACCGAGCCGTTGCGCACGTAGGTCCGCCCGCGCGGCAGGCGGTTCGCGAAATCGCTATACCGTTCGAGGTTGTCGCACCAGGCCTTGCCCCAAAACGTCTTGGCGATGGCGCGTCCCTCGATGACAACCGGTGAGATGGGATGTCCCTTCTTCTTGAGTTTCTCGATCTGGCGCGCAGACTTTCGTCGCCGCTCCGCCACCGGCACATAGGGTTGCCATCCCCAATCGTTGTACATGGATCACGTCTCCTTCAGTGCGGTATTCAGGTCCAGCCCGACGAGTTTCAGCAATTCCTCGTCCTTCATCTCGGTCAGGAGCAGCTCGGCGCCGGGCCATTCTGCTTGTGGCTGGGAGCAAGTCGGGTACTAGCGAACGGCGCTTCTATCGCGAGTTGATCGAGAAAGCGGACGGACGTTTCGGCGCTCACTTGGCCCGGCTGAAAACGGAGGCATGACCATGACTGTGAACGTGAATGAAATCGTCGCGAAGCTGAGCTCCGCTCAACGCAAGAAGGTGGAGGCCCGAGCCGCTGAGCTGATCGCTGAGGAGATGAGCCTCCGCCAACTCCGGAAAGTGCGTAAGCTCACTCAGGTTCGTATGGCGAAGAGTCTTAGGATCTCCCAGGACGGTGTCTCGCGCCTCGAGAAACGGAGTGATTTGTTGCTGTCCACACTGCGCAAGACAGTGGAGGCAATGGGCGGCAAGCTATGCCTTGTCGCCGAATTTCCCGACCGGCCGCCGGTCGTGTTATCCAGCTTCGGCGAAGAGGACGCCGCGCCCACAACACCGAGCCGGAAGCGTAACCACGCCCACGCTTAGGGTAGCTCGCCAGGCTTCAGAGTGATCCCCGCCGTCCCCAACAAGCGTGTTCAGCGTCGCTTCGCTCAGGCCAGGCGTAAGGGCATCGCTGCGTTTTCTACTACCTGAGACGTGCGACTGTTTGGACGTAGTCTTCTCTGCCATGCTTGGAGTCAAACGCGAGATCGAAGGCGACAGCGGCAACGCCCAGTACGCCACCGTAATAGCCGAGCGCCGACGGCATCACCCGAAGTTCCCGATTTTTCCACGGGCGGACGAGCTTGGCCAGTTCGTCCGTGAGAACAGAAATAAGTAGTGGATTGTTCTCAGTCAGGCCGCCCCCAAAAATCAGGGCTTGCGGATCAAGAAGCGCTACCACGGTGGCGCAGCCTCTAGCGAGGTGCCGGCCGAGCGTTCGAATCGCGTCGCGGGCCCCCTCGTTACCAACATTGGCCGCTGCAATTACTTGCGCAGCGGATGTGTATGAGCTGCCGGCATAGCGGATCAGCGCCGAGGCATTCACGTATGGTTCGAGACATCCTTGCGCACCGCAGGAGCAGAGCAGGCCATCGGACATGATAGGAATATGCCCGACTTGATTGGCGATGGAGTGGGCGCCTCGATTCAGAGCTCCGCCAACATAGCAGCCACCTCCCAAGCCGGTCCCGAGCGTGACACATACAAAATGTTCAAATGATTTCGCGGCTCCAAATTGCTTCTCGCCAACCGCTAACGCATTAGCATCATTTTCGACCGCTACCGGGAGGCCGGAGATGGCTGAAAGTTCCTCTCCGATCCTGGTGCCTGTCCAGCCGGGCAAATTGCCCGTTGCATACACCACGCGACCAGTCCGTGTATCAACCCAACCAGCAGTGGCGACTCCCACGGCAACAGGGTCATGCCCGGCATCCTGAACGTGCCTGGTTGCAATCTCCGCCGCCCGCTTCAAATTATCAAGCACCGCACAAACCCCGGATTTGGCGGGCGTCTCGACCGCTGACCTGAACAGGAGAGCGCCGTCCGAGCGTACAACACCGTACTTCGTCTGAGTTCCTCCGAGATCAATCCCAATGGCGTGGCTTACCTTAGTGCGACGCGAATACTCGCTTTCAATGGCTGCCGCAAAGCTGCGCGCGATGTCGGAAGGTCGTGTGATGGCTGTCCCCACCACCACCGCGAGTGCCCCTGTGGCCACCGCCTGTCGCGCCTGCTCGGGCGACGAGATGCGACCTTCGGCAATTACCGGGACACTGCTGGCACGGATCAAGTCTTGTATAAAGCTGGGATCGAAATCCTGAGCGTGGTCGGTTTCTTCTGTATAACCGCGAAGGGTGGAGAGGACAAAATCGGCGCCTGCCTGCACTGCAGCGATCGCCTCCGTAATATCCGCTACATCGGCGAGCACGGGAACATTCAACCGCTTTTGAATTTCGCGAATACGATCTAATGCTCCCGACTCTTGCCCGCGGACCGAGCAATCAAGGGCAACCATATCAGCTCCGGCCTCTACCAGCGCCCTCGCTGATTCGAAAGAGGGCGTGATGAGAGGCTTCCCGTCACGATGCCGAACCTTCTGGATGCCAATGATGGGCACACGTGTAACGCCGCGAATGGCGCGGATGTCGGCCGGCCCATTCGCCCGAATCGCAGCCGCTCCCCCCGCCACCGCTGCCGCCGCGAAGCGCGCCATGAGTTGTGGGTCATGGAAGATCTCGCCTTCCGTCGCCTGACACGAGACGACCAATCTTCCCTGAATCGCTTGAGCTACTTCGTTTGCTGTCATTGTGGAAACCTCGCTGGAAGGCCGCAGAGAACAATCGCGGAAAGTAGGATTGCAAGCCCTGTCCACATCAACCTCACGAGAGCGATTCCTGTTGTCACCATCCGCGGCTCCCAAAAAACTGTTTGACTTGGTAGCACATTATTTGCTATATGTCTAGCTCAAATGTCTATACAGCTAGGAAAAAAGTTGGGACCAGAGGATGCGACGGTGGCGATGTCAACCCAAACCATCGCACCATTCTCCTTCATTCGACTCGACAAAGCTGCGCCCACACCGATTTATCTGCAGATTGCAGAAGCCCTCAGTTCCTTGCTTGCCAGCGGAGTTTTACCTCCCGGGTACGTTCTACCGCCTGAGCGCGTGCTGTGCGAGCACTTTGGGATAAGCCGCATGACGTTGCGTCAAGCAACGGGCTTGCTCGAACGCGAAGGTTTGATTCAATCACACCGAGGCATGGGAACCGTGGTCACGCGCAGCCGCCTGCGGATGCTACATCAGGAAATGCGCAGCTTCAGCGAAGAAATTCGGGAGCGGGGCGGCCATCCGGAATCACGTTTGACTTCGCTGGAGTTGGCTATTCCGGCGCCAGCGGTGCGGGACTTCTTTGAACTTCGCGAGCAGCAAAAGGTCTATGAGATTCAGCGTGTGCGCTTAAACGATGGTGAGCCGTTGGCGTTGGAACTCGCTCG
>JASHTR010000178.1 GCA_030040455.1 Terriglobia bacterium
CATCGCCGGCGGTGTGAACACAGCCGCTACTACAAAAACGAAATGCGTTTTAATCTATGCAATAATGTATCTCATTGCGACATAGCCATTGACAGACGCACCCATTTTTGGGGAAAATGAAGCATATGCTATCCACGGAAAGCTTTGACGCTCATGGCACACTGGCTTCGCTATCCTGCCGGGTGATGGTGCGAAAAGATCAAAGCCTTGTGCAGATTGCACAATTCCTTGTTGAAGGCTTACAGATTGGTCAGCAAGTGGTGGCGATGGCGGGTGCCGGTTTCCTGCGTGAGCTGGCGCATGACTTAAGCGAAAGCGGGATGCGCCCCGAAGCCTTGTTGCGTAACGGGAGGCTGGTTTTTCTCACGGCCCCCGGTTGCCTTTCAGCGCTGATGAAACCGGACGACCCGTTGCAGCGCGGACCCCTGCGGCCGAACGCGCCGCTGCTGCGTTGGGTGTCGGACTGGTCCTGGGCTTACGGCAATGGAACGGAACCGGTTGCAGTGCTTGAATACCAACGGCGCGTCCATGACTTTGTTCGATCCCTCAGCGCGCTCTCGCTTTGCACGATAGAGAGCCGGGAGCTCGACCGGAATTCGATGCTTGCCCTTCTGGCAGACCATCGGCGCGTCTTGCGAGGAATGGAACGACCTCAAAGAGCAGTTCCATTCGCTCTCGCGCACGGCGCTGGCCGCTGATGGCAGCTTCACCCGGGTCCGCATGCCCTCTGCAAACTCTCCACGTTAACCTCTGCGAAGCTCTGGAAAACCCAGTTGGCATGAGATAATTCCGCGGCGGGGCGGCTATGCCCCAGCGCCAGGCATTTCATGCCGGCGGCGCGCGCGGCCATGACGCCTGCGGGAGCATCCTCAATGGCAAGACATTGGGATGCCAGCAAAGGCTGAATCTGAAAAGCGTCCAACGCTTGTAACCGCTGAAGGGCTGCGAAGTAGATGGCGGGATCAGGCTTGGAGCGCTCGCAGTCTTCGGCGGTCGCGAGGACGCTGAATTTTTCGAGTAGCCCAAGCTTACCCAGAAGCGTTTCTACTTCCTCGCGCAGGCTGCCACTGGCGATGCCTAAAGGATAACGGCTCGCGCAGCGGGTAACAAAGTCCACCGCGCCGGGCATGGCCGGGAGCCCGGCGCGGATAGCTTTTTGATAGGCCTTCGCCTTCCACTGCACCAGGTCGGCGCGGTCCCCCGGATCCATCGGCAGCCCATGACGGCGATAGAGAAGGTCCACAATCCCCCGATCGTCAAGCGCCAGGTAGTCCCGGTAATATTCTTCCCGCGTCAGCCTCCAGCCTTTGAGGGCGGCCATCTGCTGGGTTAGCTTCATGATCAGCGGTTCGCTGTCAACGATGACGCCATCAAAATCGAAAATAATCGCTCGCAGCAAATCCAGCCCCTTCTCCCACAAAGACACAGCGGGCCCGGAGATAAGGAATTTAAAAAGGCTATGATAAACTTGGGAAGTAAAATAGGGCAAGTCGGCAGGACTTGTTTAAAAGACCTCGCTTCTTTACGTTCCTGTGCCTTCCCCGTGGTGGCAGAGTGACGCTGCCGGGATGGCACAGGCGACTCACGGCCGTGGCTTGACGCTCCGGCGAACTACCAACTCGGTGGAAATGATCCGGCGCGTGAAAGGTGGGCCTGGCCGGTGTATTCTCTCGAGCAGCAGTTTCATTAGGGCTTCCCCAATTTCCTCCTTGTGGACCCGCACGGTGGTCAGGGGTGGCTCCATCAGGAGCGCCTCCTCACGGTCGTCGAATCCAACCAGGCTGATATGATCCGGAACGCTCAACCCCTGCCGGAGCAGCGCCCGCCACACGCCGTAGGCAATCTTGTCATTGCCCGCGACCACGGCGGTAGGCCTGCTCTTCGACGTTAACAAGCTCGCTACCGCTTGCTCCCCATATTCCGCGAACGCCGACACCCCCTTGGCTGTAAATGCCAGGGGCTCCAGGCGGCCATTCAGCATTGCAGCCGCGTAGCCCTTCTGCCTCTCCTTGAACCATGGAAAAGACGTGTCGCCTATGAAAGCGATCCTCCGGTGCCCTTGGCGGATCAGGTATTCCGTCGCTTCTGCTGTACCCTTATGCCCGTCAAAACCGACCCGATCGAATTCTGCAGCCCCGTCCACGGTCACCACGTTGTTTCCTAATGCAACCAAAGGGATGCGAAGCGCCTGGATACGGCGGATGAAATTCCCGTAGATCAGGCCGGTCAGAATCAGCCCGTCAAACCATCCCCGCTCTCTTAAGATTGGCGGCAGCGGAATCCTGCCCGGAGGCGTATTGGAGTTGTGGCAGCTCACCGCGTAGATGACATGCCGGCTCAGTTCGCTGGCGCATGTTTCAACGCCTTGCAGAACGCGAGCGTGGAAGGAGTGAACAAAGTCGCGGTTGCAGAGAAGAAAGCAAACCATTTCCGAGCGGCGGCCGGAAATCCGGCGCGCCTGCGCGTGGGGGCGGAAGTCCAGGTGTCGCATCACCTCCAGGATCCATTCGCGTGTCGCCGGGCTGACGTTGGCCCCGCCGTTCAGAACGCGGGAAACGGTTCCCACCCCCGCTCTCGCCTGCCTCGCCACGTCCCGAATCGTAACTGGTTCTGGAACCGGTTTCATCATCTCCAGTCCTTTCCGGGACAGGCCCGTGCGATGGCATGGAAACCACGCACTGTCACGTAAAGCAGCATATCACAAACGGCGATTGAGCCGGGAGTCTGCTTTGACCGCGGTGTCTCGGCATGGTCCTTAGTACTCACCCCCCCCCCCCGCATACGGTATCCGGCACTCCGCACGTACCGGCTCGGGCAATGGGCGCTCGGCCCAAGAAAAATCTCGCAAATTATCTCTTGACACGCCCCTCTGAAGGTCAGTATATTTTGGAACTGGTTTCAGATGTTACGGCTCCAATACTACCGTTTGACGACTCACAAAGCGATAAACGCATGGGGACGTTCCAGTCCTTGTGCAACGGGTAATGCAGGGTGAAAGGTGAACACGCCCCACCACGCTAATCCGACGACCAGCATCACCAGCAGTTCTTTCATGGAGGCCGTCGGTATTGCGAACACCGGCCTGGACGGCATCGATCAACGGACCGCTCAACTCAGCCTGCATCTGAGTTGGTAATCCCGAGATCCCGGGCAGGCATTACAGGAGGAAGCTTATGTTCGTTTACTTGAGTATTCTTTTTACAGGTGTGCCTGTTTTAACTCTGCACAGACGGTCGTCGCCGATGCCATGGACTGGGCATTGGACCGCGCGGGCTATCAAATTCTCATTCCTCAGCGCTGCGTTGCTGGCGTGCAGCGTTAGCCTCGCGCAGGAACACACATTTCAGAGGGCAGCCAACGTCTCTCCTTCCATTCATAATGTCGGCTGGCTGGCGACGCATTGGCCGTATCACAATCAGTGGGGCGACGACATCCCTCCTCCCGTTCTTAAGATTGGCTCGCAGACGCCCAATTTCGACCTGCCCGGCGTCGACGGGAAGATGCACAGCCTCAAGGATTACTCGGTGGCGAAGATACTCGTGGTGGCGTTTTTGTGTGACCACTGTCCAGTTTCCCAGATGTACGAGAAACGAATCAAGGAGCTGACCTCCAACTATAAAAACCGCGGGGTTGACGTGGTGGCGATCATGGGAAATGATCCGAAGGGAGAGGCCCTGAGCGAATGGGGTCACACCGACCTGGGCGACATGCTTGGTGAGATGAAGCTGCGTGCGGCCTACAGGCACTTTAACTTTCCTTATCTCTACGATGGCGCGACTCAAGCTGTCGCCCTGAAGTATGGACCCACTGCAACACCCCACGTGTTTATCTTTGACCAGCAGCGAAAATTGCGATATGAAGGCGCGGTAGATAATAATATGCAAGAACGGTTGGTGACCAGGCACTATGCCAGAGACGCCCTCGACGCGCTAGTCGCCGGCCGGCCGGTTGCGGTCAAGACTACTCCGGCCTTTGGCTGCTCGACCAAGTGGGCTTATAAAGAGTCTGCCGTCCAGGGAGAGAATGCGGTGTTTAACCGGGACCCAGTGACTGTGGAACTCGCTTCGCCCGCTCAGCTCAAGACCTTGCGACAGAATCAGGGCACTGGCAAGCTCCTGCTGGTGAATTTTTGGGCTACGTGGTGCGGACCGTGTACGGAGGAGTTCCCGGAGTTGCAAATGATGGTCCGTCAGTATGCGAAACGGACCTTGAACATCGTGACGGTTAGCATTAACAACCCTGACGAAAAGAAGTTCGTTCTGGCATTCCTGCAGCAGCAGCACGCGATCGGCAGGAACCTGCTGTGGAGCACGAACGATCCGGGGGATGCCGTACGAGCTTTTGGAACCGGCTGGAGCGGCGGTGTTCCCTATACGGTTCTGATCGGCATGGATGGCCAGGTGCTTTTCAAAGTGGAGGGCGGAATGAACGCTTTGGAGGTGAAGCGGCAGATCCTTAAAAATCTCCCGGATGACCGTTACGTCGGAGCGCACGCTTATTGGAACAGCACATTCTAAACCGGATTGTTTGTGAAAGGGGAGTAGATATGGGACGCCGTATGAACCAGCGGAGGATCACCACGGATCTTGCGAAACTACTTGCGTGCTTTCTGATTGCATCGCCGCT
>JASHTR010000179.1 GCA_030040455.1 Terriglobia bacterium
AAAATGCCCGCACCGTCCTGAAGAGTGTGCGGCTCTGCTCGCTTGCAGAAAGCCTGGGCGGTGTTGAAACGCTCATTTCCCACCCTGCCACAATGACCCACGCCAGCGTTCCTGCTGAAGCGCGCATGAAATTGGGCATTACGGACGGCCTGGTGCGAATCTCGGTGGGCATCGAGGATGTCGAGGACCTTACTGCGGACCTCGATCAGGCGCTGGCTAAGCTGACGGACTGAAAAGCAGTGACAAGTGATGAGTGAAGAGTGACGAGGAAAAGCAACGCATGTGATTGGGGTTCGCCACTCTTCACTCGTCACTGTTTTTGACCGACTCCTCGATCCATTGCAGATAGTCTGGCGAGCCATCAATGATGGGCAGGCTGATGATTTCCGGCGTGGTATAGGAGTGGTTCCTCATGACGGCGGTCTTTACCTCTTCAAAGAGTTTCCGAGTGGTCTTGATGAAGAGGAGAAACTCGCGGTCGTTCGCCACTTTCCCTTTCCATCGGTAGATCGAGCGAATGGGCTGCGTGATGTTCACGCAAGCGGCGAGACGGGATTCGACCAGCCGCCGGGCGATCTTCCGGCTCTCGCGCAAGTTTCCTGCCGTCACCAGGACAACGATTTTGTCCGTCAAGGCTTCCTCCACACCGATGGCTTCCCTTGCGCCCTCAGTGACCCAAAGATACAATAGGGCCGGATGGCGGGCAATCCGATACATTTCGGGACGTCCGGCTGGCGCGGGATTATCGCGGAGGATTTCACTTTTGCCAACGTCCGCCTCGCGGCCGCGGCCATTGCCCATTATCTCACCGGGCGCTCCTCTCACCCACGAGTCATCACCGGCTACGATACGCGCTTCCTCTCTGAAAAGTTTGCCAGCGCAGCGGGTGAAATCCTGGCTTCGCACGGTGTCGAAGTGCACTCCACTACCCGCCCCCACCCCACTCCAGCGCTTGCTTACGCTATCATCCACAACCGGTTTGACGGGGGCATCAACATCACCGCGAGTCACAACCCGCCGGAGTATAACGGGCTGAAATTTTCGACCGCCGATGGCGCGCCCGCCATGCCCGAGGTTACGCGCGAAGTGGAGCGCCTGGCAGAACGGGTGCTGGCGGAGGAATACTCGCTCAAAGGACCTCGGTTTACAGCACCGCTTTATCGGCCTGCTGATCCACGTCTTGCCTATCTGGAAGAGATCAAGAGAAAGGTCGATCTCGGCGCTATCGCTCGGGCCGGGCTGCGGATTGTCTACGATCCTCTGTACGGGACGGCGCGAGGTTACCTCGACGACGCGCTTCGCGAGGCGGGCGTTGAGGTCCACACTCTCCACGACTGCCGCGACGTTCTATTTTCCGGGGTGGGACCCGAGCCGAGCGCCGAGAACCTGGCAGAACTTGGAAAGCTCGTCATCGAACGGCATTGTTCCATCGGCCTTGCGACGGATGGAGATGCAGACCGGTTCGGCATGGTTGACACCGACGGAACGTGGATTCAGCCGAACTATGTTCTGGGCTTGCTCGCCGATTATCTCGTTGAAGTCCGAAAGATACCGGGCGGCATTGCGCGCACTGTGGCCACAACTCACCTCATGGATGCTGTCGCCAGGCATCACCACGTCCCGCTCTTCGAGACCCCCGTGGGTTTTAAATACATCGGTGAATTGATCGAGCAGGATAAAATCGCGATAGGCGGTGAGGAGAGCGCGGGCATGAGCATTGCCGGTCATATACCTGAGAAAGACGGTATTCTCGCCTGCTTGCTGGCCGCAGAGGCGGTCGCCCGGCGGGGGCTTTCTCTGGGGCAGCAGCTCGAGGCGCTATTCAAAAAGGTCGGTCCGTATTACTCCGAGCGGGTTAACCTGCATCTAAAGCCCGAGGTACAAAAAAAGGCTTTGGAAAAGCTGAAGACCGATTGGGACCGGTTTGATTCGCGCAAGGTTGTCCGTATTGACCGGACCGATGGTTTAAAGATGATCTGCGAAGACGGCTCATGGGTGTTAATGCGACCCTCCGGCACCGAGCCGGTGGTGCGACTTTACTCGGAGGCGTCCACGAGCGCCGAAGTCAAGAAATTGATGGATTCGGCCAGGACTTTTGTATTGAACCCTTAGACGGCAACGTATATGCTGAACTCGCTGGATGAGAACGATGAAAGGCTTTGACTGGCGTCAGGAAAATTTTCAGCGCGGCGCAATTGTCGCTGGCGTGCTGCTTTTGATCGCCTTGCTGGTGCACGGAATTTACGGGTCGGATGGTCTGGTCACTCTCTACCGCAAGCGCCGGGAATATAAGACTCTCTCGCAGCAAATCCAGCAACTCAAGCAGGAAAATCTGGAGCTTCAGAAGGAAGTGCAAAATCTCCGGTCGAATCCGGCCACCATCGAGCGCTATGCTCGCGAAGAGCTCCACATGGCCCGCCATAACGAAATCATCTACATGCTTCCGCAAAAAAAACCGAGCTCCGGCGATGCAGCGCTCAACCATGCTGCTTTCAAACCGTAGCCCGGACTCACGGCGCCCCTTTTGGAGGGACCCTGTGAAGCGCGTGGCATGGCGCTTCCTCCTTCTGGTATCTATCTTGCCGATCGGATGGGTCACAGGGACGTGCGCGGCCACGGTCCACGTGCTCGATCCGCTACGGGTCCGCGCCGATCGACCCGCGTCCTCAGCTGTTCTCACCCTTACCTTGCCCTCCCATCTTTCTCCAATCGCCTGCGATATTCTGGTGGTTGGCGCCAGCACAGGAGGAGTTGCTGCGGCGCTGGCAGCGGCCCAGGCCGGGCGCTATGTCTGTCTTACGGAAGAAACAGGCTGGATTGGAGGCCAAATCACCGCTCAGGGAGTTTCCGCATTTGATGGTAACCGCTATGTTGAAACCACCGGAGTGACCGCCAGCTTTCAAACGCTCCGCCACGCGATCCGCAGTGAATACAAGAGTCGTTACCGGCTTTCCGCCCTCGCCACGGGAGAGGAGTTTTTCAACCCTGGCAATTGCTGGGTGAGCGCGTTATGCTTTGAGGCCCCCGTGGCCCTCCGGGTTCTCGATCGGATGCTTCAGCCCTTGGAGAAAAAGGGATTAATCCGCATCTTTCTTCGGACTAAACCGGTTCGTGTGGTGCGGCAAGGCAACAGGATTACTGCCCTGCTGGCTTATGACTTTGCGAGCCAGCAATGGTTCCAATTCCAGGCGCGTTATGTACTTGATGCGACGGATACCGGAGAACTGCTTCCTCTGGCCGGCGCCGAATATGTGACTGGCGCAGAGCCACGTCGCCAGACCGGCGAGCCGGACGCGCGTCCTGGGAGCGGCGACATGCGCGACATTCAGAGCTTCACGTACACGTTCGTTTTGGCACGCAACCCCGAACATAATTACCGGATTCCCCGCCCCCGAGAATATGAACAGCACCTTCATGCCCAGCCTTACACGCTGACGCTCAACTACGGCGGCGGAAAGTCTCTTACTTATCGGATGTTTCTGAAAGCGCCCGGCACACCCGGTTCTTTTTGGGCTTATCGTCGTCTTGTTGCGGCGGAGAACTTCACGGGGCTGGAGGCGCCGCACGAGGTTTCCATGGTGAATTGGCCCGGCAACGATTATTGCGGTCCGGACCTGCTTTCGGATAACCCTTTCAAACAGGCGGAAGCGATGCGGGAAGCCAAAAGCGTTGCGCTCGGGTTGGTCTATTGGCTTCAGACGGACGTCCCGCGGGACAGCGGGAACGGAAAAGGATACCCCGGGCTCGAGCTGCTCGCTTCCGCGCTCGGCTCTGCCGATGGCCTTTCACAGTTTCCTTATATCCGGGAGTCGCGGCGCATCAAAGCCCTCCGGACGATTCGCGAGCAGGATATCTCCTCACGTTATCAAAAGGGGCCGCGCGCCGCGCTGTTCCCAGACTCCGTGGGCATTGGTTTTTACCCCATTGATATCCACGGGTGCTCAAAAATGGATTTTGCCTCGGGCTCGAAGCCCTTCCAGATTCCCCTCGGGGCGCTCCTTCCAAGACATCTCGTCGACCTCCTCGCCGCCTCCAAAGATATCGGCACGACGCATATCACCAATGGAGCGTATCGCCTGCATCCGGTAGAGTGGGCGATCGGGGAAGCAGCCGGGACGGCCGCGGCCTTCGCGCTGGACCACGATGTAGCGCCCCGCGAGATCGATACGAACCAGGAGCTCACCCGCGAGCTCGAGCGCAAGCTGCTGGATCGCGGCGTTCCCATTTTCTGGTTTGACGATCTTGAGCCGAAAGACCGCGCTTTCGAGGCAGCGCAAATGCTCGCAACCGAAGGCATCTTTGGAGCAAACAATCGCAACTTGCATTTCTTTCCCGGTCGACCTGTGACGCGCGGTGAAGCGGCGCTGGCCCTGGCGCGCGCTGAACATCGAGGCACGGTCATCCCGCAGGCCTCCGAAGCAGCCGCCATCCAGGAATTGGTTCGGGCAGGCTATCTCCCCGAAGGATTCGCTAACGCTGGCACATGGTCCCAACCTGCCGGCTGGCAGGATTTGATCTTCGCCGGGCGGAAAACCGGAGTGTCGGAGTCGGGCACAAGAGAGGGTTTTGTTACTCGGGCGGAGTTTGCCATCTGGCTTGAGCGCGTCTGCTCGCGATCATTCAATCAACAATAGTGTAAACTTCAAGTTTGGCAATGAGCCGGCAATATACAACGTTTGATGCCGTCGTTATCGGCTCGGGAGCCGGAGGCGGCGTGGTAGCCAAAGAATTGGCCACGGCCGGATGGCGTGTCTTACTGCTCGAGCGCGGGCCGTGGCTGAAGACGGAAAGCTTCGGTCACTACGAGGTCGAATATAGCTTTACCAGCGGCATCTACCATGTCCCGTTCGGTCCGAAATATTCGGATGTGCGGACGGCGCGGCCGGACCCGAAAACGCCAGCTCGCATTGTGCATCCGCGCGATCCGCTTTATGGCCGCCTTCCCGCCGACGTTGGCGGCGGGACGGTTTATTACGGCGCCCATGCGTGGCGGCTCCATCCAGAAACGTTCCGCTTGCCGTCTTACGTCGGCCGCGTGCCCGGATCGAGCCTTACCGATTGGCCCATCACTTACGACGACCTCGAGCCTTACTACGAAAAAGCGGAATACGACATTGGCGTGAGCGGAGACGAGGGACCCTTCAGCCCTCCAAGGCGCAAGCCGCTCCCCATGCCACCGCTTCCCAATAACAAAGAAGCGGAGGTCCTCTGGCCCGCGGCGCTGCGCCTGGGCTGGAGCCCGTTCCATTCGCCCGTGGCCATCACCTCGCAGCCTTATCACGGGAGGGCCGCGTGCATCCACTGCCCCTACTGTAATGGTTTCGGCTGCGAGGTGGGAGCAAAATCGTCCACGCTCGTGAGTGTCATTCCGGAAGCGCTCCGTACCGGAAACTGCCGCGTGCTTCCGCGCGCTTTCGCCCGGGAAATCACTGTGGACACTCGCGGCGCCGCTGATGGCGTTGTCTACCAGTTGGAAGGGGAGTCAACGTGGCAGAAAACTTCGGCGCGCGTCATTGTGGTCTGCTGCTCAGCCACTGAAACGCCGAGGCTGCTGCTCAATTCTAAGTCACGGCTCTTCCCCTACGGCATTGGGAACGAGCACGACCAGGTGGGCCGCAATATTGAGAATGACGGCGGGCAGTTCACCTATGGCCTGTTTGAGCGTATCGTCACAGACCAGGTTGGCCCTGGCGTCTGCTTTGGCGTCGATGATTTTCAGTTCCGAAATGCCGGCTCAAGTGCGAGCGGACGATTGGCCCACGGGATTCTCACCAATTACCACACGCGCCCGCCGCTCGGATTCGTTCAGCGGATTCGCGTCCCCGAAAACGTGCCGAGGTATGGCGAGGGGCTCAAGGCGTTCTACCGGCGCTACTTCCTGCGCTCGATCTGGCTCTACTCCACCTGCCATACCTATCCCCGGGAGGAAAACCGGGTTGACGTTGACCCCGCTGTGCGCGACGGGCGTGGCGTCCCGGTAAGCCGGATCACTTACCGCCAGCACCCCAGGAATGCCGACGAGAGGCAGTTCATGGCAGATCGCTGCGAGCAGCTTCTACGTGCCGCGGGAGCGCAGATGGTTGTGAAGCCGCATATCGTTCGAGAGAGCGAGCTCGGCATCTCAACCCATCAACAGGGGAGTTGCCGCATGGGCAACGATCCGAAGAGTTCGGTGGCGGACCGCACGGGCCGCATTCATAGCACGTCCAACGTCTACGTGGCCGATGGTAGCTTGATGCCAAACCCAGGCGGCGCAAATCCTTCCCTGACGATTCAGGCGCTGGCTTACTGGGTTTCCGCTCACATTCTGAGCAACCACAGGCCGGGTTTGCGTGGCTGATGCTGGAATGAAGCATCTCGCCAAGATACAATGAGAAATCCTGGTATGGTGACTTTTCACGTTCACAATTTCGGGTGCCGGGCAAGCCAGGCGGACGGAGCAGCGATGAAGCTCGCGCTGCTCGATTCAGGGTTTGCCGAAGCCGAAAATCCGGCAGCGTGTGACGTGGCCGTTCTCAACACCTGCACGGTCACCGCCGCCGCGGATGCGGAGGTGCGGCAAGTGATCCGCCGCATCAACCGTGGGAATCCCCGCTGCCGCATCCTGGTGACGGGATGCTACGCCCAGCGAGCCCCCGAGGAGCTTTCTCAGATTCAGGGGGTTGCCTGGGTCGTGGGCAATTCGCATAAGCATCAAGTTGCGGAAATACTCAAGACAGATTTCACCCCCTCAGAAGACGATCGTTCCGCTGCCAGCCTCTGCCCGCACGGCGAAGCGAACCCTCCCGCAGCCGATTTTCAGAAACAGACGTGGGTCGGCGCGGTAGGCCCGGAGTTCCATTTCCTTCCCGTTTTCCCGGACGACCGAACCCGTCCCACGCTCAAGGTGCAGGACGGCTGCAACGCCCGCTGCTCCTTTTGCATTATCCCCGCCGTGCGCGGGCGGAGCCGCAGCCTCCCGGCGGATCGGGTGATCGCCCAGGTCCGGGAGCTGGAGGAAAAGGGATACAAGGAGGTCGTGCTTTCCGGCATCAACCTGGGAAGCTACGGCAGGGACTTAAGTCCGCGCGTGCTTTTTCTGGAGTTAGTGGAAAGGGTCCTTTCTGAAACGGGCATCCCGCGGCTGCGCCTCAGTTCGATTGAACCCCTGGACGTCAAGCCCGAGCTCATCCGGCTGGCCGCTTCAAATCCGCGCGTCGCCGAGCATTGGCACGTTCCACTCCAAAGCGGCAGTGACCGCATTTTGCGACAGATGAACCGGCGCTATTGGACCGCTCAATATGCCGAGCGGATTCTGGCGATTCACGAAGCGCTGCCCAATGCCGCCATCGGAGCCGACGTCATGGTAGGGTTTCCGGGAGAAACGGCGGAAGACCACGCCGCAAGCGCGCGGTTCATTGAGCGGCTGCCGTTCACTTACCTTCACATTTTCCCTTTCTCTCCGCGCCCCTCGACGCCGGCGGCCGCCCGCCGAGACCTGTTGAACGGCCGCGTCGCGCACGAGCGGGGGAGGGAGTTGCGGGGGATCATCGCCGGCAAGCGTCGAGCGTTCCTTTCCGCGCAAGTAGGCCGGCTTCTAACGGCATTGACGCTGAACGATCGAGAGGCGGGAAAAGCCGTGGCCATGAGCAGCAATTACCTTAACATTGTAATTCCCGGCGAGGCACTTGCTCCCAACCTTCTCGTCCCTATCCGGGTGAGAGGCTTTCACGAGGACCAGTTGTACGGGCATGTGGAAACGACGGAGATGAATGTCTCAGCAACGGAGTGACGGGATGAGCATGCCGGAGACACGTGCCCG
>JASHTR010000180.1 GCA_030040455.1 Terriglobia bacterium
CACCGGCGATCACCTCCGTGCCTGCGCCCACAACCATTCCGGGTGTTACTCCGCTCATGACGTCGGGGTTGCCCGACTTGCCGATTCCGGCGATCCGACCGCCGCGAATCCCGACATCTGCCTTGACGATTCCCCAGTGATCAATGATAACGACATTGGTAATCACCGCATCCAAAACGTCATCCGCGCCAGTGGCCGAGCCGGATTGCCCCATTCCATCGCGCAGCACCTTGCCACCGCCAAACTTGGCTTCATCTCCCGGGGTTGTGAGATCCTTTTCGATCTCGATAAACAGACGGGTGTCCGCCAGGCGGACCCGATCTCCGACCGTGGGTCCATAAAGATCGGCGTATTGGCGGCGCGGGATTTCAAGGCTCATGGAGTCGCCGCTCCTTGAAACCCCGCGGCAGCGGCTCTTTCGAGAGCGGCTCTTTTAGCGGAGTCGTTGGCGGGGTTATTCGTGAGCCCGTTAAAGCCGTAAATACGGACGGCGCCGGCGATCTCAACCAAAGTGACCCTCTTGCTATCCCCGGGCTCAAACCGCACCGCCGTTCCCGCAGGGATATTCAGCCTCATCCCGAATGCCAGCGCGCGGCTAAAACGCAACGCGCGATTCACTTCAAAAAAGTGAAAGTGTGATCCCACCTGGATGGGCCGGTCGCCGGTGTTTGCAACTTCAAGGTCTATCGTGCGCCGGCCCGCGTTGGCCGTAACCGGATCTTTCGCCAGAATATATTCACCAGGAACCATGACTCTCCGAAGGCGTGAAAAAATTAACACCCTCTCGCAAAGACGCTAAGAGACGCAAAGTGTACGTGCATTATTTTAAGACGGTCAACTTGGCATGGCGCGTCCACCATTATCTTTTTTTACGTGTGCGGGAGCCTAGGAGTGCGGCAGCTTGCTGCCGCTTTGCGCCGGCGAGCTGGCTCCGAGCGTCTGAGGAATATCCCGTAGCCAGCAAGCTGGCCTTGGGAAAAGCGGCGGCAAGCCGCCGCACTCCAAAGGGCGCGGTCATCAGTAAAGGCACTTTCGACACACCCCACTAGCGGATGGGACGATGAATCGTCACCAGCTTGACGCCGTCAGGGAACGTTCCTTCCACCTGGACCTCTGCCAGCATCTCAGGCACACCCTCCATCACATCTTCCCGAGTAATGATTTTTCCGCCATATTCCATCAGTTCAGAAACCGATTTGCCGTCGCGAATGGCTTCGAGAATCTCCGAGGTGATGAGCGCAAGCGCCTCAGGATAGTTAAGCTTCAGCCCGCGCGCCCGGCGTTTTCGCGCCAGCTCCCCGGCGGTCGCAATCAACAGCTTGTCGATTTCTCGCGGAGTCAGGTGCATTCGGTTTCAGACTTTCAGCAGATGAGCCACGGTTTCAGCGTCCCGGCCTTTCGTTTTTCCCTGATCGACGACGCGCCCGGCGCGCATCACGTAAAAGCGGTCTGCAATCGCCCACGCAAAGTCCAGGTACTGTTCCACGAGCAGAACCGCGATCCGAAGCTCCGCGCGGATGTCGTTGATTGCCTGCTCGATTTGCTGGACGATGGAGGGCTGAATGCCCTCGGTCGGCTCGTCGAGGATGAGGAGCTTCGGTCGGGTGACCAGGGCCCTCCCGATGGCCAGTTGTTGCTGCTCCCCCCCGCTCAAAACCCCGCCTTTGCGCCGGCGCATTTGCCGGAGGGCCGGGAAAAGCTCGTAGACATGGTCGGGAACAGAATGCCGGGCACTCTTTCCCCGCCCTCCAAGGGCAGCAAGGCCCATGCGGAGGTTTTCCTCCACCGTGAGATGGGGGAAAATGCCTCGACCCTGAGGGACATAGCCAATTCCTTTTCGGACGCGCTCATAAGCAGGAAGCTTGCTGATTTCTTCATTGTCGAAACAAACCTTTCCGCGAGATGCCGGATGCAGCCCCACGATTGTCCGTAAAAGAGTGGTCTTGCCCACGCCGTTCCGTCCCAGCAGGGTGACCGCTTCTCCGGATTCAATATGCAGGTGAATATCGTATAAGACCTGGCTTTCCCCGTATGCCGCGCACACCCCCTCAAGCATAACCACTTGGAGCCTCCTCGACCCTTCCCAGGTAGACGGCGGCCACCTGCGGGTCGCTGCGCACCTCCTCAAGCGTTCCTTCCATCAGCAAACGGCCCATGTGAAGGACGCTGACCGGCGCGTCGAGCTGGGCTACAAAGCTCATATCGTGGTCGATCACGAGAAAACTGTATTGGCTGGATAACTGGCGAATCAACTCTGCGGTCTGTGCCGCCTCATCGTGGGACATACCCGCGGCAGGCTCATCGAGCAGAAGCAACTCCGGCTTTGAGGCGACCACCATGCCAATCTCGAGCCACTGTTTCTGCCCGTGAGAAAGATGCGCAGCGAGCGTGTCGCGCTTCTCAGCTAGGCCGGTAAGCCCGAGGACTTCGTCGATGTGCTTCCTGAGCTCGCAATCAAGCCCTTTGTGGAACGAAGTCCACCATCCCAGGTTGTGTCTTGCCGCAAGCGCCAGATTTTCGTCAACGGTCAGATTTCCAAGCACGCCCGGAGCCTGAAACTTGCGGCAAATGCCGTTGCGGACAATCTGATATTCCGGAACGTGAGTAATCTCCTTCCCTTTAAAAAACACCTTGCCCGTCGCCGCCCGGACGCGACCAATGATGGCGTCGAGAAGCGTGGACTTGCCGGCGCCATTGGGTCCGATTAATACTCGCACCGTCTTTGGCAGAAGGGCAAGGCTCATCCCATCCAGCGCTTTAAATCCGTCGAATTCAACGGTCAGGTTTTCGACTCGCAGCAAGGGTTCATTCATTTCACACCTCACAATCAGTCATGTCGCTTCGCGCCACCCGCGAAGCAGGAAAATTATGCCAATGTCGTTCCCACCTAAGCGGGAAGCTGCCTTGCCCGGCGGGGAAAGCCGGGACCCCCGCTTTTGCGGGGGTGACAGTGAGTGTATTTTCAAGGCAGTTTCTCGGTAGTTTGCGGCACCGCGACCGCCTCCTCATTTCCGATGAGAAAAGGTGAAGTCCCGGCACGCCGCCCGCGCCGGAACAGCAAAGAGGCTAGTCCGCTCAACCCCTGGGGCAGAACAGCTACGACGATAATAAAAAGCAACCCCATCGCGAACAGCCACACCTCTGGCATTGCACTGCTAACCCAGTCCTTCCCAAAGTTGACCAGGAGCGTACCGGCCACCGCTCCAATCAGGCTTTCACGCCCACCGACCGCCACCCACACAACCATTTCTATGGAAGGGACCACGCCGACCATCGCGGGCGAGATGACGCCCACGTGGAGCGTGAACAAGGCCCCGGCCACGCCCGCCAGGGCCCCACCTAAAGCAAATACCGCAACCTTGTACGGAACGGGATTATATCCCAGAAACCGGACGCGATTTTCCCCGTCGCGGATGGCCAGCAGCAATTTCCCAAAATTGGTATCGAGAACCCAAACGGAAATCGCAAAGGCCAGCGCCAGGACGGCGAGCGTAACCCAATACAAGCCGCGCTGGACTTTTGGATCCGTCAGCGTCACGCCCAGAAGCGTGCTGAAATCGGTGAGGCCGTTAAACCCTCCGGTGTACGGCTGCTCGCTGACGAGCAACGTTGCAAACGCAAGCACCAGCGCCTGAGTGATGAGCGCAAAATATACTCCTCCAACCCGGCGATGGAAGACAAGCCAGGCGAGTCCGGCCGCGGCGAGCATCGGCACAACAATCACGGCGGCAAGGGAAAAAGCAGCGCTGTGAAAGCATTGCCACCACCAGGGAAGGTGGTCCATGCCGCTCCATTGCATGAAATCAGGCAGCTCTCCCCGGCCGAGGCCAGCCAGCTTCAGATGAATCGCCAGGGCGTATGCCCCTAATCCGAAGAAAACGCCCTGTCCCAGGCTCAGGATCCCTCCCCAGCCCCACACCAATACCAGCCCGACCGCCAGTATTGACAAGGCCAAAAAACGGCCCAGCAGTGAAAGGTTGTAGGCGGACAAATAGTAGGGAGCGAGCCCCAGGATAACGAATATTCCCAGATAAGCCGGTCCTTTGATGGCTCGCAACCTAGGTCTCCTCAATCGCCCTGCTGCGCCGCACTATGATTCCCTTGGGCCGGAACTGAATGAAGGCCACAACCATCAAAAGCAGGAAGACGTCAGCGAGGCTTACGCTGGTGAAAATCTGGGCGCCGGCGGAGAAGAGCCCGATAAGCAACGCTGCGAGGGTAATCCCTAAAACGCTGCCCAGCCCGCCAACGATCACAACCAAAAACGCATAAACAATATAGCTTTGACCCACGGTGGGCGTGACCGGCGCAATCAGGGCTAGCGCGGACCCCGCCAGCCCGGCCACGCCCGTCCCCAGCGCAAAAACCACAAGATCCACCATGCGGGTATTGACGCCGAGAGCTTCAGCCATCTCCCGGTCCTGATGAACGGCCCGAAGAAGCATTCCCCAGCGCGAGCGGGCAATGAAAACAGCTACCCCCACCAGCACCACCGCCGCCAGCAGGATGATAAAGATGCGAACGTAGGGCAGATTCACACCCGATAAAAACCCATGATGCAAAGCGATGGAGCCGTTGAGCCACTGAGGGGCTGTAACCTCGTCCCCGATAGCGCCAAAGATGCTACGGGCGCCTTGCTGGAGGATAAGGCTTACACCCCAGGTGGCGAGCAACGTGTCCAGCGGCCTCCCGTATAAGCTTCGGACGACAGAGACTTCCACCAAGGCCCCGAGCACGCAGGCTCCCACGAACGCCACAACCAGGGCGAAAAGAAATGCGAACGGCCCGTGCACGAACTTGCACGTAAGATAAGAAAGGTAGCCTCCAACCATCAACATCTCGCCGTGAGCCATGTTAATGACGTCCATTAAACCGAAGCTCAGGGCAAGACCCAAGGCGGCCAGCAGAAGAATTGACGCCACGCTGATGCCATTGAAAACCTGTCCGGCAATAACCGCAGATTCTCCCATCGTTTCCCCTTATCGCATGGCGCAGCGCTTCCCCGGAAAGGCCAGTTGGTCATAGGGCTCTGGGTACAGAGGCCCTTTCGATTGCCAGAGAATTTTGAATTCCCCATCCGGCTGGAGCTGGCCGACATACGCCGTCTGGTAAAGGCTCTGGTTGCCGGCAAACTCAATTCTTCCCATCACGGAGCCGTCCCAGCCGAGTTCCACCGCCGCTTTTCGCACGGCCTGCGGATCGAAGCTCCTTGCCTTCCGGGCGGCAGCGGCCCACATGAGCACGTCGATGTAGCCGTGCGCCATCGGGTCATCCACGGCCGCGTTCGCGCCGAACCTGGCCCTGTAGGCCGCCACAAATTTCTCGTTCATGGAATTGTTGAGGCTCTCAAAATAATTCCACGCGGCGTAACTTCCAGCCACTAATCCCGTGCCCATGGCTTTGGCTTCCTGCTCAGCAATGCTGAAAGACATCACGGGCATCTTGGAGGGCGGCATGCCGGCGGCCACAATCTGCTTGAAGAAGGAAACGTTGCTGTCGCCGTTTAAAGTGTTAAAGATGACGTCCGGCCTGGCGATTCTGATCTTGGTGATGACCGAGCTGAAGTCCGTCCCGCCGAGTGGCACGTATTCCTCGCCAGCGACGACTCCACCGCGCTGGATAATGTGCTTTTTGAGGATGAGGTTTGCCGTTCGCGGGAAGACGTAATCGGACCCCAACAGAAAAATCCGCTTGTAGCCTTTCTCGAAAGCCCAGTCGAGAGCGGGCAGGATTTGCTGGTTAGGCTGTGCTCCTGAGTACATAATGTCCGGCGAGCACTCGTTGCCTTCAAATTGGACGGGATACCAGAGGAGGGAATGGAACCTTTCAAAGACGGGAAGCATGGCCTTCCGGCTTGCCGACGTCCACCCACCAAAAACCGTTACAACCTTATCCTCCTGAATCAGTTTTTGCGCTTTCTGGGAAAATATCGCCGGATCAGAAGCTCCGTCTTCG
>JASHTR010000181.1 GCA_030040455.1 Terriglobia bacterium
TTTTTCGCAAAGCTTTGAAAGAGTCGATCGGCGCGCCCTTCAAGTACCGCGCTGCCGATCAGCAGCGCGCGTCTGCGGAAATGAAACGCCTGGTTGCGAACCTCTTCAATTCATGGGTGGCGCACAACGTGGTTTCGGTACAAGTCGACAGCCTTCAACAAAAAATAGAGGCGCTGCAGGAAGGGCAGATCCAGACTTACGAAGGGCTTCAGGATCTGCTTTCTTCCATCGCCCAAGTCAATTCTTTATTAAGTAATCCGGAGTTTGCCTGGATCGGGAGCAATGGGTTTGAGTTGTCGGGACCTGTTTATGACGTCACCGAAGGAGCAATCCAGAAATCGAAGTATTTTACCCCGGACTTGCAAAGCTCCATCCAGAATACATGGCAAGCCGCATTTCAAACCTTGAGAGCCAACTTGGCCGCGCAAGGAACCGATCTTACGGGGCCGCTGCTCCAGTGGACGCCGGGGAAGATTCAGCTTACCCCTGACGTTCAAAAGCTTCAGCTTGCATTAGGCAACGTTTTGAATCTTCCCTTTATGGCGATGGAGCCGGAAGGGACCATGCGAACTCAGCTCCCGGCAGGGACAAGCCTGATGTGGGATGCCGGTCTGCTCCAGCAGGCCGTCGGCCTGCGCGCGTCCTACGATCGTTTCATCCAAGAGGGTCTTCGGGATTGTCCCGTTGCGCTGAAGGAAACCCTTCGCCAAATCGCCCTCGACCGGCTTCGGTTGAACACCGTTGGCCTGATCGGGCAGGCTCAAACTTTTCAGCCGCGACCGCAGTCGGGGGGCGCGCTTTCGTTGCCGCAAAAAATTCTCCCGGAGACGAACAACTTCCAGGCAGCCAGCGGCCTGCTGGAGCAGCTCTTGAATGAGTTTCAGGCGCTCGGGCTTGGCACGTCCCGCGCCGGCCTTTTACAAATTACAACTCAGCAGGCCGCAGCCCTGCTCAACACGCTGGACCAAAACCTTTCCGCAGGCGAGCCCTACGCCATCAAAAACGGGAATTTCAATTGGTGGAACGGCCAAACGTCGCCGGCCATGGGCGCTTTTGACGTGCAAAGCTCCTCGGCGCTGACTGGATACCTGGCCTTTCAGCAGCAACGCATCCAGTCTTACGCGCAGCAGGCTGGACCGCCGATCGCGTTTTTAGCGGATACAGGGTTTTCCGCGCCGTCGGGGGCTCAGGCTCAGCTCTTTAATAAGTGGACCCAAATCATTACTGCATTCAACAAATACACCGCCAAAATACCTGGCAATTCTATCGCGGAGCTGAACGATTTTATCGGCACGGACATGGATAAAATCAGCCCCACAAACTATTGCGAGGCTGGAGCCGGCACGGATTCAGCGGGCCTGGATTCTGATTACTTTCTCCAGGTACGAGAGACCTTGCGCCAGGAGCTGGACGATCGATGTATCGCCATCGCCGATCAAACCGCCAGCCAAAACTATGCCGCCTTGGCGGCTCTTTTTAACCAAAACTTGAAGGGAAAGTTTCCTTTTTGTCCGGTAGCGCAGGAGAACTTTTCAAACGAGGCCGATCCCCAGTCGATTCAGCAATTTTATCTTCTTTTCGATCGAGATGCTCCTGGCTTGACCACCGTCTTGAAAAAGACGCGGGCGTTCGGAAATACCGCAAAGCCGGCGGTTGCTTTTTTGAGTCAGATGGGACGGCTGCGCCCCTTTTTTGCTTCCTTCCTTCCCGGCGGCCCAGGGGCGAAGGTTCCCGTTTTTGATTTCACGCCCTACTTTCGCGTTAACCAAAGCAAAGAAGTCGGGGGGAACCAAATCCTGAATTGGAAGCTCGAAGTGGGGGATCAGCAATTTAGCTATCACGGCGGCGCTCCTCATCCCGGCCGCTGGCAATGGGGTGATCCGATCCAGGTCGAGTTTCGCTGGGCGGAAAATTCACCCCTCGTTCCGGTTTCCAAAGAGGCGGATTCGGCCCTGGCCGTGAATAACCGAGAGGCAATTTATCAGTACAACGACTCTTGGTCTCTCTTCACGCTTTTGCTGCAGCACCATGCTCCGGCAATGGCCTTCGCCGGCTTTGTTGACCCGGACCCGTACACGCTTGAATTCACCGTCGCCACCACCCAGGCGCTGGCTGGAGTCCAGACGAACGGTGTGACCGTTGCTCCCGCGGCCCGGATTTACATTCGTGTAAACCTCATGCTGCCGGGAAAGACACAAGTGCTGCTCTTGCCGGATTTTCCGACCGATGCGCCGCTACTGAAGCAAAGCAGCGACTCGGAGAGCTAGGAAAAATAGTTCCGTCTTAGCGGCGGCGTCCCGCACGATCTCCGGCTGATGAGAGCCTTCCCGAGAGAACGCGGCCATGGGACGCCGCTGCTAGCTGTAAGCAAAGAGGTCATGCAATGCCCGTAACCGAAGCCTTCACATTTAACGTGGAGAGGCTCATGTCGCCCATTCCCGGAGAAAACCCGGCAGGAGAGCTTCTGCGCTACGAGGGAACGTATGACGCGATTCGCGAGGCGCGACGCGAGGAAGAAGCCAATTTAAACCAAGGTATTTGGCAGAGAGACCTAAAAAAGGCGGACTGGCAGGCGGTCAGCGATCTTTGCCTGGAGGCGCTGGAGAAGCGGAGCAAGGACTTGCAGCTTTCGGCGTGGTTGCTGGAGGCATGGCTGCACTTGTACGGCTTTCCGGGAGTCCAGGAAGGGCTTAGGGTATTGAACACGCTGTGCTGGAACTTTTGGGAAATCATTCATCCCGGGCTGGATGATCCGGAATACCGGCTTGCAATATTCAACTGGATTGACGCGAAGCTCTCGCTCCAAATCAAATTCGTTCCCATAACCGATCCACCGGAAACGAGCGGAGCTTCCGCATATTCCTGGTCGGATTGGGACGCAGCGTGCTATCTGGAGCAGACCGCCAGGCAGCACCGGGAACTGAAAATCACCGGAGAAAGAGTAACTCTGGCGATGTTTCAACAAAGCGTCGCCCTTTCACCTCTTTCATTCTTTAAGTCCCTGGCCGACGACCTCAGCCGAGCTTTAGAAGCATGTGGCGATCTGGAAAAATTTCTGGATGGCACTTATGGCACGGAAGCGCCTGGCCTGAGAATCTTTCGGGAAAACCTGGAATCCGTCGGCGCACTCGTCGGGCAGATGCTCAACGAGCACGGAGGCGCGCCGGGAGCTGCAGCTCCTGAAGAGCTTGAGGAAGCCCCTTCTCCAATGACGGAAGTCAAAGACGAGTCCGTTCTTCTTCTGCCAAAAAGGACCGCGGTCCGGAGCCGTGACGAAGCTTTCCAGATGCTTCAGGACGCTGCGGATTTCCTTCAGACCCTGGAGCCTCACAGTCCTGTCCCCTACCTTGTCAGGCGCGCAGTTTCATGGGGGAGCTTGACCCTGGAAGAGTTACTGCCTGAACTCGTCCGGAACGAAGATGCTTTAAACGATGCTTTCAAGACGCTTCAAATTCAGCACCACAAATAACTTTCAAAACCAGAAAGAGGTGATTTATGCCAGAAAGTACGCAACACAAGTTGGACCGGATCAGACCGCCGAGGGTGCAGATTACCTACGACGTCGAGATCGGGGGCGCCATTCAAAAGAAGGAGCTCCCGCTCGTAGTGGGTATCCTGGCGGACCTGGCCGGCAAACCGGAACAGCCATTGATGAGGTTGAAGGATCGCAAGTTTGTGGAAATCGATCGCGATAACTTTAACAACGTCATGGCGTCCATCGTGCCTCGTTGGGTCGGATCAGTTGCCAACACGCTGTCAGGAAACGGCGCCAAGCTCAATGCGGAGCTGAAATTCCACCATTTGGACGACTTCAGCCCACTCAACGTCGCCCGCCAGATTGAACCCCTCCGAAAACTTCTGGAAGCGCGGGGACGGCTCAGCGATCTGCTGGCCAAACTGGACGGCAACGACGCGCTGGACGGCCTGCTTCTCGAAGCGGGCGGCAATCCTGAAGGATTGAAACAACTCAAGGCGGCCTCAGTGCCCGCAGAAGGAGAGAAAACCAATGCCTGAAGAACAAGTGAACGAAACAACGGCCGGCGCGAACGGCGGAGCTCCGGCAGCTTTAATCGATCGCATTTTTAGGGATGGCAAGATCATTCGTGACGAGTCGCAGCGTCCCTACGCGCTGGAGCTGGTCAACGAATACTCCACCCAGATCCTGGACCAGGGAATGACCGTGGGCAAGGACACGGTGGTGGCAGGCATTAAAGACCGCATTGCCAAAATCGATGAAATGTTGAGCGCCCAGCTCAACCAGATCATGCACGACCCGGAGTTTCAACGGCTGGAGGCTTCCTGGCGAGGACTCTACTACCTGGTGATGAATTCCGAAACCAGCACCATGTTGAAGCTCCGGCTTTTGAACGTGACGAAAAAGGAACTCCTCAGCGATTTGGAAAAGGCCACGGAGTTTGATCAGAGCGTTCTCTTCAAACACGTTTACGAGCAGGAGTACGGCACGTTCGGAGGAAACCCCTTCAGCGTGCTGCTCGGCGATTTCGAATTCGGACGCCATCCCCAGGATGTGGCGATGTTGGAGAAGATTTCGAACGTCGCAGCGGCGGCGCACGCTCCCTTCATCGCGGAGGCCAGTCCCAAGCTTTTTGACTGGGACAGCTTCACGGAGATGAGCGTGCCGCGCGACCTTGCCAAGGGATTTGAAACGGCCGAGCTCATCAAATGGCGCTCGTTCCGGGATTCCGAAGACTCGCGCTACGTCACTCTCGTTCTTCCTCACATCCTGCTTCGCCTTCCCTATGGTCCGGATACCGTTCCCGTGGACGGATTCAACTATGTGGAGGACGTGGACGGGAAGGA
>JASHTR010000182.1 GCA_030040455.1 Terriglobia bacterium
CAGTGCCTCGCCGCGGTCGATGAATGCGGGGCGCCGGTAGTTTCCATCTGTGGCGGCGAGCCGATGATTTATCCGGACCTTCCGCGCCTGGTGCGAGAAATATTAAATCGCAAGAAGAACATTTACCTTTGCACGAATGGCATGTTTATCCGCAAGAAGGTGAAAGATTACCACCCCACCTCCCGCTTCTTTTTTAATGTCCATCTCGACGGCATGGAGGAGACGCACGATCTGTGCGTGGAGCGCAAGGGCGTTTTTAAGGAAGCGATTGAGGGGATCAAGGCGGCTAAAGATGCCGGTTTCCTGGTGTGCACCAACACGACGATTTTCAAGCAGACCAACCTGAACGAGATCGCCGAGTTGCTGGGTTACCTTCGCACGCTCGGCGTGGACGGCCACATGATGTCTCCGGCTTACTCGTACGCCGCCGTCCAAACGAAGGAAATCTTCATGTCGCGCGAGGAGGTACGCGCGAAGTTCCGGGAAGCTTCAAAGTTCCTGACGCAATACAACCTGATGACGTCGCCGATTTATCTTGAATATCTGCGGGGCGACCGCGAATTGATGTGCACCGCCTGGGGCAATCCCACGTTCAATCCGCGGGGTTGGAAGAGCCCCTGCTATCTTATCACCGACAGTCATTACCCAACGTTCGCAGAGTTCATGGAAAGCACTCCCTGGGAAAAATACGGCCGAGGCCGCGACGCGCGTTGCGAGCATTGCATGGTCCATGCGGGCTACGAGCCTTCCGCCGTGCTCGGCGCCAACCGCAAACTGGGCGATAGCTGGAAGATGCTCAAGTGGAACCTCAGCAGCCCTCGCCGCACGCCCCTTCACGCTTCCTTGAACAGCTTCCTGTGATGTCGCTGGTCACTGGCGCGAACGGCTTCGTCGGAAGCCACGTCGTGCGCCGGTTGGCCGCGCGCGGCGAGCGCGTGCGGGCGCTGGTGCGGCCTTCGAGCGACCCCCGCGCGCGAGTTGGTTTTTTTCCAGGACCCGTCGATGAAGCCCTTTGACGCGCGGTGCTTTGGTATGAGGGCAATGGCGACGTTTCCCAGTGAGGTGTGCAGGTCGTGTCTGGGCGTGTGTCTGTGCGTTGACAGCGACATTACTTTCGGCTAGGCTCACAAGCAAGGAGCTTGGAGTTCAATGAAAGGTTTGGTAAAAGGAAATTATTCTTGGCTGGTTGCGGGCTTAGGTGTGGCTTTGGCTCTTGGTGGTGCCACGGGCATCCGCGCGCAGCAAAACTCCCAGCCCTCCGGTCCGCCGCAGAACCAGCCCGCGCCACCCCCGTCTTCGGACCAGTCTGGCCCCGCACCGTCTCTCAAAAGCGCGCCGGGGACGTCGCCGTCGGCTCCTCCCATCAGCCCTGAGGAAACCCAGGCTTACCAGGAAATACAGAAGGAGCTGAATCCGGACAAACAACTCCAGTTAGTGGAAGACTTCGAAAAGAAGTATCCCAGCAGTCCGTACCTGAGCGATGCTGACTTCTTCGGGGCGACCGCCGCGGAACAGAAAAACGACGTCAGCGGTGCGCTCACCTACGGCGAAAAGAGTCTGAAGTTGCGACCGGATAATCTGCGAAGCCTGATCCTGGTGGCCAGCCTGCTTCCGCTCCCCCAGGCTCTCCAGGGAACGGCGCAACAAAAGGAGCAGCAGTTGGACTTGTCTGAAAGCGATGCCAACCATGCGCTTCAGCTCCTTAGCCAGCTCCCAAAGGAGCCGAACGTCCCCGACGATCAGTTCAAGGTAGCCAAGGATCAAATCACGGCGCAATTGCACGCAGCGCTCGGCATGGCCCATCTGGAAAAGGCCACCTTGTCGCCTGGACCACCGAACCCCACTGAGCTGACGTCAGCGGAACAGGAATACAAAGCGGCGGTGGCGGCCCCGCAGCCTGTCGCGCAGGACTATTACCGGCTAGGTGAGGTTTATGCTCGGGAGAACAAGCTTGATGATTCCATCGCTGCTTTTACCAAAGCATCCCAGCTCGGGCAGGGCACGCTCATCCAGAAGTATGCCGACGGAATGGTCCAGCGGTTAAAGGAGCAGAAAGCCAAGAATCAGCCTGCTTCTCCGCCCGCAGCGCATTAGTGGGTTTAGAGTCGGTGTGAAAACTCACGTGGCCTGTCATTCCGAGGAGCCGGAGGCGGTCCCGATCTTGCGAGGGAGGAATCTCGCAAGCGGCGCGCTTTCAAGGCGAGATTCCGCACTTCGCTCGGGGAACCGATAGAAGGTGTGAAAAAATTTGAATATGTCATGCGGAGCGCAGTGAAGCAACCTTACAGTATTATTTACTGAAAATAAGATGCTGGGTTTCCTCGCTTCGCCCGGAATGACACACGCTGTCGATTTTTTCACGGCTTCATAGGCTTTCCGCGTATCACGCGGCAAAGCCACCTTCCGCACCGCTACAACGCAAAAGCCGCAATTTTCATGCGGACCCCCAAAGCTGGTTCCTTCGTACATGGCATCATCCTCAACGGACCGTTTTCAAGAGCTTATCCGCTATCGTTTCACCAGGCCAGAGCGCCTGCTCGAGGCCCTAACGCACTCCTCCTACGCCCGCGAAGTTTCCGGCGACGTGCGCGACAACGAGCAACTGGAGTTCCTGGGTGATGCCGTCTTAGGCTTCGTGGTAAGCTTCAAGTTGGCAGACGCTTTCCCTGAGCATTCAGAAGGCAAGCTATCCCGCGCGCGGGCGCGGTTGGTGGCAGCGGACAATCTCGGCAAGGCAGCAGCCCGACTCGAGCTCGGCACTTTCCTTCGTTTGGGTCGCGGCGAAGAAAAAACGGGAGGGCGCTTCAAGGCTCGCCTGGCGGTCAATGCGCTGGAGGCATTGGTCGCGGCAATCTACCTGGACGGGGGATTGCCAGCGGCAGAACGATTTATTTCACACTTTATTCTGCCGGGAGACTTGGTCGGGGCGAAAGACGAGCTTTTTACGGTAGACTATAAGTCCGCCTTGCAGGAGCATTTGCAGGCGGTCCGGCGGGGAGTGGCATCCTACACAACAGTTTCAGAGAGCGGTCCTGAACACCGCAAGACGTTCGTCGTGGAAGCCGGTGCTCTCGAGCAAGTGGCCCGGGGGAGAGGCGAGAACAAAAAAGTGGCAGAGCAGGAAGCGGCCAGAAAGTTGTTGGAGCTTCTGGAAGGGGAATACGCCGCCGATGAATAAACCAAAATCATCGACGCGGGATACGTTCGAGTCATTGGTGATCACCGTCATCCTGGCGGTCTTCGGCACTACTTTTGTGATCCAGGCGTTCAAGATTCCGACCGGCTCGATGGAGAATACCCTTCTTATCGGCGATCACCTCCTGGTGAACAAATTCTGTTTTGCCGATCAGGCTGGATGGCTGCACCACATCCTTCCCTATCGGCTGATTCACCGGGGCGACATCCTGGTTTTCAAGTATCCTTCGACCGAGGCGCAGCAGGAGCCCGGCACGCATTATGTCAAGCGCGTTGTTGGCGTGCCCGGCGATCACATCCGCATCGTAAACCGCCAGGTGTATGTAAACGGGGTGGCGCTTCACGGGGCCTACGCCCATTACACCTATCCGGGTGTTACGCAGCCTGGAGACAATTTTCCGCCACCCCTTGGGGAGTTTCTGCCCGGATCGACCATGAGCTGGGCTGAATCGATGGA
>JASHTR010000183.1 GCA_030040455.1 Terriglobia bacterium
CTGAGGTGCTTTTTAGCCGCCAGCCGCAGAAACCGACCCCTCACCGCGACCTGGATCATGCTGCACAACTCCTTCAACGCGACCGCGCGCACCGCGACGCCCTTTTCCACCAGAGCGTGGCCGACGAAAAAGCAAAATCCAGTCTGCTGGAACGCAAGTTTGAAGAGGCTTTGAAAAGAACCCGGAGTGAGTCTCCGACGCCGCCGGTGCGGGATATTGATCTGGATTGAGCCAGGGGATCGCGTTGCGCTGCGGCCAGTCGTCCATCTTGCTTTACGACCGCCGCGAAGCATGAAAGTTGCGCTGAAGTCATCCGCATGAATGCGGGATTCCGCCACAATGCACCCCGCTTTCGCGGGAGCCACTTTTCGTGGGTTGTTACGCCGCAACCGGAGCGGAGCGGAGCTCTTTTGCGGCCTTCTCAGGGGGCATCGCGTTGTAATAAACCTCTTTCAAGCTATAGGACTTGGACTTGGAAGCAACCACAGGCAAAATCTCAAAATGCCAGTGGTAGTCGTCAGGAAGGGTCTGCCAGGTGCCGGACTTTTCAAAGCGGGCGTTCATGTTGGGCGAGGTGTGAAGCACAAAATGATAGGTGGGCGTCACGGATTCCAGCCGCTGGAGAATGTCCTTCAGGAATCGGGCGAGACGCACCTGTCGCTCCCAGGAAGACAAATCCTCTTCAAAGTGATGATGGTGGCGGACCGGCAGCACCCACGTCTCATAAGGCACCCGGGAAGCGAATGGACAGAAGGCGGCGAAATCCTCGCTCGCATCCACCGTGCGAATCTGCTGCTCAAGCTCCTGCTTGACAATGTCACAGAAGAGGCACCGCTCCTTTAAGGCGAAGTGCCGCTGCGCGGCCCGGAGCTCGTAACCAACGCGTCGGGGGATAAACGGGGTGGCTGTAATCTCAGAATGCGGGTGAGAGAAGTCCTGGCCGGCGCTTTCTCCCTGATTGCGAAACACCGTGACGTAGCGGAAGCGTTGGTCCCGCTTCAGGTCCGCAATCCGGGAAACATACGCGCTCAGGACTTGCGCGATGTCTTCACCCGCCTGTTGGGAAAGCGCTCGGTAGTGATCGGGCGTTTCGATGACAATTTCGTGTGCGCCAAGGTGGCGCATCTTATCGTAGAGGCCTTCCGCGCGCCGTTGCGCGTCGCCCTCAATCTGATAAAGCGGATGAAAATGGGGGATGACGCGAACCTGCCAGTCCGGACGATCATAGGGAAAACTGTAAATCACCTTCTGCGTCCCTTCCACCCTGCCGGGGCAGAGAGGACAGGGAACGTCCTTGACGGCGGTCTCCTCTCCATCCTCGACAATCACCCAGCTCATGGTAATCGGATCTTTACGAAGTTCCATATTTCCTCTGCTTCCCCACTTTTCAGCTTTCCCTTTTCTCCAACCGTCTCCTGTGGTAAATTGCCCGCTGGCTGCAGGAGAGCGATAGCCATATATAGCCACCGGCTCTTTACTTGTCAAGCTAAAGACAGCCGGGCAGGGGCTTGTAGCGCAGCGTCCGCTTTTTGACGCTGCGGATTTTCTCTTTAGGAATAAAGAACGGAAAAGACCACAGTGTTTGAACGCCGAACGCTGCGCGACGACGGCGTCAAGTTTGATGTGACCGTGGATTGGTGGGCATAAAAGCATCAGCGTGGAACGCTCGCGTAAAATTACAATGCAGTATTTCCTCGCGATGGACGGCGGTGGAAGCAAGACGACAGCCTGGTTGATGGACGAGCGACATCGTATCCTGGCGCGCGCCACCGCGGGCCCTTCGAATCCCTTGAAAGTGGGTCTCTCGAAATCCGAAAAGCACTTGATCGGCGCCGCCCGGCGGGCGCTTCGGAAACTCCCCTCCCGCCATCCTCTGGAGGTCGTCTGTGCTGGTGTTGCGGGAGCGCATCATTCTTCAAGCCATCGCAAGCTTCTCGCGGCTTTGCGGCGGCGCGTCCCGGCGCGCCGTCACCTTCTTACTACAGACGCAGCGATTGCGCTTGCCGCCGCCTTGGGCGAGCGACCCGGAGTTATCGTCATCTCCGGCACCGGATCGATTGCCTATGGACGCAGCCGGCGCGGCCAGATTCTGCGCAGCGGTGGCTGGGGATATCTCTTCAGTGATGAAGGCTCCGGCTACGATCTCGGTCGGCAGGCGGTTGTGGCGGCTCTCCGGGATTTCGACGGTCGGGGCCCGCACACCCGGCTTACTCACGATTTGCCGAAAGCGCTGGGGATCAGAACCGTTGACCAGGTTGTGGCAGCTTCTCCAGCGCCGCATCAGATTTCGGCTCTATTCCGGGTGGTGCTTGAGGCGGCACGTCGAGGCGACAGAGTGGCGCGGAGGCTCTGCCGGGAAGCCGGCAAAAGCCTCGCTGGGCTGGCGCTGTCTCTTCTCAAAAGGCTCGACCCTTTACGGAAAGCTCTTCCGGTGGTGTGCGCGGGAGGCGTATTTCACGCCAGCCTCAGCGTGCGGCGCAGTTTCGCGTTTCACATTCACCGCGAGGCGCCCAAGTCACCGGTGCGCCTGCTCAGGCGTATGCCCGTCGAAGGAGCGCTCGATCTGGCTTGGGCGGCGCGTGCAACCTGGCCTCAGGGCCGCGCTGTGTTACGGTCGGAGAGACACGGAGACAAGTAGGGATGTGGCGCGGGATTTCCTGCCTTCGTGAATGAACGCTATTGCGTTAAACCCGTGCCCTGATGCTCTACCCGAACCGAAATTTTCAGGAGCAAGCATGTCCGAGATGATGAATGAAATTCTCGATCAGCCGCAGGCGCTCGAGCGCACGCTCCGGGCAGAGCGCGATCATGCGGAAGCATTCCGCGACTTTGCCCGAAGGCGCGGCTTTCGGCTGATCCTGCTGGTGGCGCGCGGCACCTCTGATAATGCCGCTCTGTTTGGCCGGTACCTTCTGGAGATTACCACCGGCATTCCGGTCTCACTCTGTGCTCCTTCCATTCACACCGTCTATCACGCGCACCTCAATTTGCGGGAAGCGCTCGTTGTCGGCATCTCGCAATCGGGTGAGGGAACGGATATCAACCGGGTGCTCCATGCCACTCGCCGGCAAGGCGCCTACACGGTGGGCATCACCAACGAGAGACACTCCGGCATGGCCCGCGCCGTGCACGAAGTGTTTTTGGCGCGGGCCGGAAGGCAACGATCGGTGGCGGCAACGAAGACGTACACCACCCAGCTCCTCCTCCTCTATCTGCTGGCCTCAGCGCTCGGACGCCAAATCACGCCGGCCGGCATGAGCGAGATTCCCGGGCGCGCCCGCGAGGCGCTCGAGCTCAGCTCCGAAATCGACACCCTGGTGGAGCGTTACCGTTACATGCGCCAATGCATTGTAGTGGCGCGTGGACTGAATTACGCAAATGCCCTTGAGTTGGGCCTGAAGTTGATGGAAACCTGCTATGTGGTCGCCGAGCGGTTTTCTTCCGCCGATTTCCTGCACGGGCCGATCGCTCTCGTCGAGCGCGACTTCCCCGTGCTCGTCTTCATGCCGCCGGGCAAGACCTTTAACGAGCTAAGAAAGCTGGTGGAGCGGCTGAAGGCCCTGCGGGCCGAAACGCTGGTGATTACTTCGCCGGACACGAGGCTTCCGGCGGCCACGCGGACCATCCACGTCCCAAGCGCGGTCCCGGAACTTTACAGTCCGATTCCCTATATTATTCCCGGGCAGCTTTTTGCCGCCGCGCTCGCCAAGGTAAGAGGCCTCGACGCGGATAAGCCGCGGTCCCTCCAGATTGTTACCCGTACAATTTGAGGATGGCTCCGATTTGTGGTGAAGGTGGAAAGTGAAAACAAATCAGAAACTAGAAATCAGAACCCAAGCAGATAAACTTGTTGCTCTTGGCCTTCCCTTAGCGTCTTGGCGTTTTTGCGAGAGGAGATCAAAGGCACAGCCCTTCTGCAAGTCAGGCGGCAAAGCCGTTTGAGGGCATGATTTCGGCTCGAAAAATGCGGGCGCACCAGGAGCCGAAAGTAAGCATCCGGCTCGGAAAGCGGGAGCAAGCTCCCGCACTCCATACCGGCGCGACTTTGACGTCACCCAACCTTCAGGTTATTTGACGCTCGGGCCCTTTTGACGTAGCCTGAATGAAGATATGCTTATGGGGGGGAACTATGAAAACAAAGATTCTTCTTGTAACAACCATCACTCTCTGTTTCGCAGCTTTCCCGGCAAATGGGCTCTGCCAAGCCGCGGTGGCATACGCGATAACGACGGCCAACACGGCCTCGGCGACCATCAAGGCCAGCTCGGCGCTGAATAAGGCCACGCAACAGATTGCTGGAAGCCTGTCGCAGAACTTGACAAGAGTTACGGCGCAGCCGCGTCAAACTAGCCGCCAGCCGGGTCGTGTCCCTGGCTCTCAGCCTGTTCCGACGAAGGCACAAGCCATCGAATCCCAACCCGGCATCCAGGTTGCCTTCAGTCGCAGCAACGCCGTCGCTGGCAGCAAGGAAATTGCCACTGGAATACGGCCCTGCGCTTCCTTAGAAGGCTCGTCGGGCAGTAAGACGAATTCGGCGTGCAAGCCAAGGACAGAAGAGAAATACCCGTCGGTGGTGAATCTTTCTTTCACCAAGAGTGAGTAGCACATCAGGAGTTGATTGTGGCTACCGGCGGCCGGAGTTGTGTTCGAAGCGCGGGTCGAGGACCTTTTGGGCGGTCTCCGCTCCGAAAACCGGCAACCCAGCGTCCGTAAGGAGGCCAAGTTGCTTGAGGACGGAGGCCTGGTCCCAGTAGATGTGCTCGTGCGCGAGCTTGCCTTCCCGAAACTGCACAATGGCAACCAGCGGCACTTCAACGTGGCGATGGGTGGGAGGGATGCCGGGCAGCATCCAGGGCATCTCCATGGAGTGAGTGAAGGAAAAGATCATCTCGTCAACGAGCTGGTTTTCGCCGACCGTCCGCGAGACGGGGGTGAGTTTCGTGTCAGGCGGCATGCATGAGATAAAGCGCCGCGAATAGAACTCACGCAACGCAGCTTTTCCGAAGCCACCCGTCATCACGGGGATGTGATTCACGTAAGCATCGTCGACCATAGTGGCTAGCGTCGCTTCCGTGTCGCGCGTCACGAATTCATGGTTCGTGTGTTCTTCCCAGAGTCGAGAGAGGTCGGCTTTCGGCATAGGAGCGATTTTAGCACATCCCGGATGGGTTCTCTTGGGCCTGTTATCCAAGCAGGTCGATCAGACCTGCAAGTTGCGAAGGTAAGGAACGCTGGCCTTCATCAAATCAAGGCTCATTTCCACATAGTAATTTCTGATGCCACCCGTTTTGGCTGCGATGAAGATTTTTCTCCAGTTGAGCGTTCCCTGGCCGACCGCCGTTATTTGCCTGGTTTTCGCGGACCAACCCTGCACGTGCATCGAAATAAAGCGGCCAGGATACCGGGTGAAATACCTGGCTGCGTCGTAGCCGCTGCTGATCGTCGAGACCTGAAACTGGAACTTGACCAGGTTCGGATCGAGAAGATCAAACAAAATGTCATAGGTGCGCCTGCCGCCGACCATGGTGAGCTCAAAGTTTTCATTGTGAAGTCCCTGCTGGATGTCGGCCTTGGCCGCCCGCTCGCCCATCCGGTTGTATTCGTCCGCTGCTCGCTTTACGTCATCCATCGTCGGGTTCCGTGGTCCGTCAAGGCTCGGCACGATCATTTGGGTCAAGCCAACGTCTTTAGCCCAAGCAATCCTGTTTGCCTGGTCTTTCCTGAGCTCCTTGATATCAAAGTGAGAGCTCACGCACGTCATCCCGGCGTCGGCCAAAATTTT
>JASHTR010000184.1 GCA_030040455.1 Terriglobia bacterium
GATGGAGATCATCGCCCACGTCCTCTTTGGGGAAGGGATCGGCGAAGAAGCCTACGCGGTGGGTGAGGCGCTGCGCGTTTTTTTCCATCAGTTTGATAAGCGTTTCGGACTCTACGCGATTCCTGAGTGGTTGCCAACACCGCGTAATGTGCGTTATCGGCGAGCCATCGGCCGGCTGAATGGACTGGTGAACGGCATCATCCGGAGCCGTCTGGCGCGGGTTGGCGGGAATGGCGACATTCTCTCAATGCTGGTTCGCGCGCGCGACGAAGAGGGAAAGGGAATGAACGAGCGGCAGCTCCGGGATGAAGTGATGACGCTGTTCTTCACCGGGCACGAGACCACTGCCTTGGCGCTTACCTGGACGTGGTATCTTCTGGCTCAGCATCCGGAAGCGCAAACGAAGCTGGCGATGGAGCTCGACTCCGTGCTGGGTGGCAGAGCACCCGGATTTGAGGACCTGCCACGACTCCCCTACACCGAGATGGTGGTGAAAGAATCCTTACGGCTTTACCCTCCTGCCTACGGCATTGTTCGCGAGCCGATTGCGGATTGCGAGATTGGCGGTTATCGAGTTCCAAAAGGAGCGACCGTCGCCATGTTCCAATGGGTGGTGCATCGCGATCCGCGTTACTTTGACCGGCCCGAAGAGTTCATTCCTGAACGGTGGGAGAACGATTTCCAGAAGCGCCTGCCGCGCTGCGCCTACTTTCCTTTCGGCGCCGGGCCGCGACTTTGCATCGGCGATGGCTTTGCCAAATCCGAGGTTCCGCTGCTGCTGGCCGCTATAGCGCAGCAGTACCGCCTCGAGCTCGTGCCGGACCATCCCGTCCTCCTCAGTCCCACCCTTACCCTGCGTCCCTGTAAGGGCGTCAAGGTGGTGGTGCGCCAAAGGCCGCAGCACGTTTGAGCAACTGCGCATAACGTTGCAAATTCTAGCGGCGCTCTGCGAGTGCTGACGAATTGTGCCGACCGGCTGGCATGGACCGGGTTTGTCCAAATTATTTGAGGATTACCAATTATAGCGACGGCCTTTTCTGCCGAAAGACCGGTGGCCACAGGCCGCCGCTTGTTGTTGCAATGATGGGTAATCCTCCGTAAGTTCCAATTTCCCGGCGGCAACCCGTGGCAAAGCTGCCTGCTCCCTCGCGAAGTGGGTTAGCCCTGGTTACCAACAACTGCTCATCGCACCCGGTTGGGGGCCTCAAGCCTTCCCGAATGTTCCATCAGGCGGAAGAACTTGAGCGAGCGCCGCACGTCCTTCTGAATTTGAAGCTTCAGAGCTCCGGGATTCTCGAACTTGATTTCGTCTCGCAGACGGTGAAGGTATTCGATCGTCATGGTGCTTTCCTGAACGGAGCCGTCGAAATTCAGTAAATGGGTCTCCACCGTGAGGCGGTGCTCTCCGAAAGTCGGCCTGGAGCCCACGTTCGTGACTGAAAGGAAGGATTTGCCTCCGAGGTGAGTGCGCGTCACATAGACGCCCGGGCGGGGAAGCTGCTCCTCAATCGGAGCAAGGTTCAAGGTCGGCACGGTGAGTCGATGGCCGACGCCCTGCCCGGCGACGGTAGAGCCGCTGTTTTGGAAGGGCCTTCCAAGCAGCCGCCCGGCCATATGAACGCTCCCGAGGGCAAGAAGTCGCCGGATTTCGGTGCTCGAAACCATCTGGCCGCGCACTCGCACCGCCGGCACAACCTCAAGCACAAAACCCTCCCGCCGGCTTAGTTCAACAAGCTTTGCCGTATCTCCTGCCTGGCGATATCCAAAACGAAAATTCGGACCGACACAGACCAAAGCGGCGCGCAACTGCTCGGAGAGAATGTCGTGCACAAAACTCTCGGGAGAGAGATGGGCCAACTTGTGGGTGAAAGGCAGCACGACGAGCAGATTGATTCCCAGTTGTTCAATCAGCCGCGCTCGCTCGTCGGGCGATGAGAGACTTTGTGGCGCCCGATCGGGCGCGAGCACCCGAATGGGGTGAGGCTCAAAAGTAAGCGCGGCAGCTTCGACGCTCTGCTCGCGGGCGCGCTCAACCACGTGGCGCAGCAATTGACGGTGTCCGAGATGAACGCCGTCAAAGTTGCCGATGGTCAAGGCGGCGCCGCGCGGGAGCGGCGGAAGTTCGCTAAGATCGCGGACAATGTTCATAATGAATCGGCAAGCCTCGCGCAATCGGTCACGAAAGCTCCAGCTTTAAGCCGTCGTAGGCCAGCTCAACCCCGCGTGGGAGCGCGGCGTTGGTCGGCTCATGGCGGAGCTCATGGGCGATGTGGGTGAAGAAGGCCCGCTGGGGCTTCAGCCGCCTCACCAGCTCGAGCGATTGCTCAACCGTTGAGTGCGTCGGGTGTGGTTGGTGCCGCAAAGCGTCGAGAATAAGCACTTCGACGCCGTCAAGCATCTCCAGCGTAGTCTCCGGAATGGCGCTGAAGTCCGTGATGTACGCCGTATGTCCAAAACGAAAGCCCAGCACCGGCAAATTCCCGTGCAGCACGGGAAGCGGGGCTACGAGCAGTCCCCAGAGGTCAAAAGGCCCATCGATGACGTGCGGAGTGAGCCTGGGGATTCCACCGGCGGGATAGTCGGCTTCAAAAATATAAGGGAAGATGCGGCGGATACTCTCCATGGATGGGAGATCCGCATAGATCGGGATAGGCTCTTTTTGCCTCACGTTAAACGCGCGCACGTCGTCAAGACCAAAAATATGATCGGCGTGCGTGTGCGTCAATACCACCGCATCCAGCCGGTCGAGCTGCTCGCGCAGCCCTTGCTGGCGAAAATCAGGCGTGGTGTCAATCACAATGGAGCGCCCGTCAAATTCGAGGAGCACGGACGACCGCGTCCGCTGGTCGTGAGAATCGTTGGAAGAGCAGGTGGGACAATGACAACCGAGGAAAGGCACCCCCGTGGACGTTCCGGTGCCGAGGAAGGTGAGTCTCATCGTCGCTTGGCAGTGGCCTGGCGCTGGACCTCAACGAACCTCGTGTGCAGTTCAAAAAGGATATCACCTAAAAGTTTGTGTTCAGCGGAGGAGAGATTGCCCTTGGTTTTATCCTGGACGACGCCGAGAAGATCAATCATCGCGCGAGCGCTTTCGAGGTCAGCAGGAATAGGCTCACCGGCCGGCCCGGCGCCGAGTCCCAGTTGCAGAAATGCGCTGTTGGTCAGGAACTCAACCAGCATAGCGAATCCCTCGTCGATGCGGTCGTCCGCTGCCTTCCGGCTCTCTTTGCTGGTGGCGCGAGGCTTCTCCGGCTCGGCTGCAGGCTTTTCCTCTCTGGCCGGAGCTTCCTCCCGGCGCGTTCCGTCCACAGCAAAGGGTCGTCGATCCACCACCTTGAAGGCGTGATCTTCAGGCGTTTCCTCGGGCATAATGAACCTCAAAGCGTAAGGGTGGCAACATGCTCCAACGTTTCTGAGCGCGCCACTCATCCTGAAGGATGAATTTCAGTCTAACAATAATCGTGAAGGACAACAAGCCGGGGGAATTCTATCCTCAGGCCTCGTTTTCAACGGCTTGGATGAGAGCCCGGATGTAACCGAACTCAAAGGCGAATGCCTGCTCGCGGCCGGCGGGTACTTGCATGTTGGGCACATGATCGGGCATCATCATGCCGTCGTAGCCGACTTCCTTATAAACGCGCATTGCTTTGACCATGTTGACGCTGCCGTTATCCGGGAAAGTCTCTTTGAAGTTCAGAAATCCGCCCCGAATGTTTCGGAAGTGAACGTTAAATAGCTTGCGCCTGACGCCAAAATAGCGGATAACGTCGTAAATCTGTTCGCCTGGATTCGGCAGCATCTCGGAGACGGTGCCTTGGCAAAAATTGAGGCCGTGGTAGGGGCTGGCCTCGATCTCGACGAAGCGCTTGAGGCCGTCGACGTTTGATAGTACGGCCTGCACGCCACGGAACCCCGATTGGGGCAGACCTGGATCCTGAGGGTGGCAGGCAATCTTCACCTTGT
>JASHTR010000185.1 GCA_030040455.1 Terriglobia bacterium
TGCCCGTAGCCCAGCTCTTCCGCATATTTCTCAACGCGCGGAAATCCCAGCATCTCGCCAACTTCCGCGAAGTAGCGGTTGTCGGAACGGGCAAGCGCCTCGGTCATATCAACCCGGCCTCCCGTCATCCCGCGCAGCTTCGTCCCCAGTGTAATAACGCCTTCCTCCAAGCCCGCCAGCGCCACCATGGGCTTCACAGTCGAACATGGAATATACCCCCGCGAAAGCGCAAGCTGCTGGTTGACGATCGTCAAGATGCGGCCGTTGTTGGGATCAACCACGACAATCGATCCATTCCAGCGCCCGATCGCTTTGATTGCGGCTTGGCGGACGAGTGGATCGGGGCCCAGCAGACGATCCCCGGCGGACGGGTCGCCATATGAACTCACCGTCCACGGACTCCATGCGGCGTACCGGTGGTACACGGCGCGCCGGTAGCGAACGCGGTGATAACGCGAGTAGCGGACACGGCGGTAGTAGATTCGGCGGCGAGTTCGCGACCGGCTGGAAGCCACCTCGCGGCGGGTCGTGGGGTGGGTATTGCGACGTTGCGAGGCGGTGGTGGCCCGCCGGACGCTTGACCGATGATGGTACACGTGGTGACGTCGGTAATAGGAAGTGCTCCGACGCGCCGGAGGGTGAGTAGTGGAAGAGGGAGCGCTGGAAGAAGACGAAGAGGTGGTTGCAGAGGACTGGGCAATGGCGAAGCCCATGCGCGCCGACCCGGGATGGGCGGACCCTACTTCGCAAAACACCAGGACGAATAATGCTACAGCCAGAGTAGCAGGTCTTTTCGGCATCAAATTCCCCTCCGGGAACATAACCTCGGCTTCCCTTCCGGCTCTGGCGCCAGCCGAAATGGGTCCGATCGTGCGCGGGTATACCTTCCCGCTGTCACTTACTTCCTTCCGCGCGCGGCACTCGCCGTCTCGGCCAATGGCGCTTCGGCTTCAAGCGCAGGAAGGTTTAAGACTTTCCGGACTTCGCCTTCAAGCTTACGGCGGATGTCAGCATTCTCTCTCAGGAATACCCGCACGTTTTCACGCCCTTGCCCGATACGCTCTCCACCAAACGAAAACCAGGAGCCGCTCTTTTCGAGAACGTTCAGCCCCGCGGCGAGATCAATCAAGTCGCCTTCTTTGGAAATCCCTTCCCCATAAAGTATATCAAACTCGGCTTCACGGAAGGGCGCAGCCATCTTGTTTTTCACCACCTTCACCTTGACGCGATTGCCCACAATGCGGTCTCCATCCTTGATGGAGGCTATGCGCCGTATATCAATCCTGACCGAAGAATAGAACTTCAGCGCCCGGCCTCCGGTGGTGGTTTCCGGGTTGCCAAACATGACGCCGATCTTCTCGCGAATCTGGTTAATAAAGATCAGGCACGTCTTCGATTTCGATACGACACCCGTCAGCTTTCTCATGGCTTGCGACATGAGCCGCGCCTGAAGGCCCGGCATCGAATCACCCATGTCGCCGTCCAACTCTGCTTTGGGAACAAGGGCTGCAACCGAATCAATTACCAGCACGTCCACGGCATTGGAGCGGATCAAAGACTCCGTAATCTCAAGCGCCTGCTCGCCATAGTCGGGTTGTGAGACGAGCAGGTTGTCCACATCCACCCCCAGGCGCTTGGCGTAAACCGCATCCAGGGCGTGCTCGGCATCAACAAAGGCCGCCATCCCTCCCCGGCGCTGCGCCTCAGAGACGATGTGCAGCGCAATCGTCGTTTTGCCGCTTGACTCCGGGCCGAAAATCTCGACTACACGGCCTCGCGGCATCCCGCCTACCCCTAGCGCCGCGTCGAAGGAGAGCGCCCCGGTCGGAATCACATCTACCGGTACCAAAGCTTCCTTCGAGCCCAGGCGCATGATCGATCCCTTGCCAAACTGCTTTTCAATTTGAATTAGGGTCAAATCAATAGCCTTGTTTCGCTCCGCCCGGTCTACTGGCATAGCACTTTCCCCCGCGCCGGAGATTTCTCCTTCTCCGGATCAGATGGTTTCACGGCTCGAATGAGCCTTACAGCATCACATAACTATAAGGCTATGCCCTACGGATTTTCCAGTCTTTATTTGGCCGGGCTCACATTCATTCCCTTCGTTTATCGGCACTTTCCCGACGACCCTTTATCATCTATTTTACTTATAACTCAATATTAACATGATTAACACCCAGACAAAGTTCCGTTTGGTTGGACGCAAGATCGTGCCGACCCGTTGTCGAGGACCAAGGCCTTTTGCGGTCAAGGCGGCACACACATCACAGACCTACCGAGCATGTCTGCTCTACACGCGGCCTACCTTCAGCAATTTTCCCAGCACCACGGAGTGGCGTGCGCCGGTTACACCCGGGAGATTCCCTGGCAGTTCGTTGAGCGTGCGAGCCGCCAGCACCGCGAACGCCATAGCCTCTTTCGCATCAATGAGAAGGCCGTAGCGGTCCGAGAGGTGGACAGCCACCTGAGGAAGAAGCTCTCTGATTCTTGCCATAAGAAGCGCATTATGCGCCCCGCCTCCGGAGACAATGAGGTGGTGAACTCTGACCTGCGGGAATACAAAGCGTTCTATCGCACGAGCCAAGGAGCACGCGGTCAGCTCCGTTGCGGTGCGGAGCAAGTTGGCAGGGCTCTGGCTTCGCCGATTCAGAAGATACTTTCTTAGAAACTCCTCTCCGAACTCTTCCCGGCCCGCGCTCTTCGGCGGACGCTCGTGAAAAAAAGGCGCGTGGAGCATCCTTCGGAATACTGGCTCGATGATTTTGCCCTGTGCTGCCCACTGGCCGCCCGCATCATAAGCCTTCCGACCATGCGTGAAATGACGCACGAGGCCGTCGATCAGCATATTGCCCGGCCCGGTATCAAATCCGAAGACGACTTCCGGCCTCGCTGCTGCGGGAATCACGGTGAGGTTGGCAATGCCGCCGAGGTTTAGCGCGACCGTTCCCTGCTTTGGATGACGAAGCAGGAGGTAATCGACCAGCGGAACGAGCGGCGCTCCATGTCCTCCCGCAGCCATGTCTGCCACGCGAAAATCCGCCACTACCGGCGCTCCTGTACGCTCGGCAATCACCGCCGGCTCGCCCGTCTGGAGCGTGCTGGCTAGCCTTTGCCCGAGATACGAGCCACCTTTTCCGCGCGGCGGCGAGCCTTGATGGAAAACGGTTTGCCCGTGCGAGCCGATGACGGCAAGTTTCCGCGGAGCAATTCCACCCTCGTGGCAGATGGCAAGAGCAGCATCCGCGAGTGTTTCTCCCAGGAGAAAGTTGAGGGTGCTGATCTCCCGCGCGGTGGTTGTTCTTCCTGCCGCGAGACCGAAAAGCCGCTTGTGTAAGGATGCCGGATAAGGAAAAGTACGGAAGGCACGAAGCCGCACTACGGGCCGCTCTGCCGGGCCCCGGATGCCGACCAGAGCGGCATCGACTCCGTCCATCGAAGTGCCGGAGATCAGTCCCACCGCCCAGCGCGTCTCGCCTTCTCTCATGACTGGAGCTGCCTCTTAAGCTCGGCGAGAAGATTCAAGGCCTCGATCGGCTTCATGTGATCGAGATCGGCTTCTTCGACGGCGCGCACCATGGCGGCGTTGAGCGGCGTGAAGATGGTGAGCTGGAGAG
>JASHTR010000186.1 GCA_030040455.1 Terriglobia bacterium
GCGGAGAAAGTTATTGCTGGGCGTGGCTGGATTCCTGGCTATCGCCGTGCCGATCGGGTTTGGACTGGCTCATGGTAAGCCCGGGCAGACAAACGCGCCGCAAAGCGCGGCATCCTCACAAGCTGAAAAAGCATCTGCCACAGCGCCAAAATTCGAGGTTGCCTCGATTAAGCCAAATCGTTCCGGCAGTGACAGGGTTAGCCTCTTTTCTTCTCTTGGCAGGTTCACCACAACAGGCATACCGACGAAAATGCTCATTCAATTTGTCTACAACCTTAAGTCAGATGCTCAGCTCACGGGAGGGCCAAGCTGGATCAACTCCGAAAAATTCGATATTGAGGCAAAGGAGGATGACTCATTCGTCCAAAAAATGCGGGAACTTCCTTTCGACGAAGGAACCGATCAACTCCGATTAATGGTTCAGTCACTCCTCGCTGATCGATTCAAGCTGAAGGTGAGTCACGAAACGAAGGAGCTCCCTGTTTATGCCTTAGTTGTGGCGAAAAACGGTCCGAAACTTACCGAATCGAAGCTCCCGCCCCCAGGTCCCATGGGCGTCAAGCCGACCGGACCACGTGCGTTTCGAGGAGTGAGGATGGGGAGAGGTAGTGTCATGGCGACTGCGGTATCCATTGGCTTCCTGGCGAAGGTTCTCTCCCGCCAACCAGAGCTCGGCGGTCGCGTGGTTGTGGATGAAACCGGGCTCAAGGGTACCTACGATTTCTCGCTTCAGTGGACGCCAGAGATAGGGCTCGGCCAGATGACAGGAGGTCCTGGATTCGGCGCAGCGCCCGGCGGAAATGGGCAAGCAAGAACGGGGATGCTGCCCGCGCCCGATTCTTCCGGGCCATCAATCTTCACGGCAATTCAGCAACAGTTGGGCTTGAAGCTGAAGCCGGAAAAAGGCCCGGTCGAGATACTCGTCATCGATCATATTGAGCCGCCCACGCCCAATTAATCAGGTAGCGCAGCGTGGCAGAACCACAACCCAGGGAAACTGTCATTCTGAGGAGCGAAGCTACGAAGAATCCCCGTATTTATATAAATGAAATACAGGATTCTTCGCGGAGCCTGCCCTAAGCAAAATGCCGAGATCCTTCGCTTTGCTCAGGATGACAGCGAACGGACTCAGAATGACGCGTTGGCTAAAAAAACAAGAACTTACGCTCTTGCAATGCAGCGTTCGCTTTATAACGCTCCGGCTTTTCTGAGCGAGCATAGCGAGCGAAGAATCCCTTCATTTGGAGAGGGAAATACAGTGATTCTCCGCTCCTGCTCAGGATGACGTGGTCCAAAAATGTGATCAGACCTCCCCTTTTGGGACGGGCGGGTTTTTTCTTCGATGATATGGCGGCACCTGAACATCTACCTTCGTCTTTTCTGCCTCGTTGTATTGCCGATGGCCTTCAGCTTGGCAGGGCTAGCGCAGACCCCCACTTTGGGGGTTTGCAGTTTATGCCGCGCCCATACCCAAAAGGCCGTGGACCTGAAAGACGCAGGTCCGCGCTACCAACCTTACAACCCTACGGCTCTTCCGGGCGCAGCAAGCAGCGCCCCTAAAAGAAGGTCGCAGTACCACGGGCAGGTCACCTTCAACGGCTTGCCAGTTCCGGGCACGACCGTAACGGCCACGCAGGATGGCAAAAAATTCACCACAATCACAGATCGACAAGGCCTCTATTCGTTTCCTGACTTGTCGGATGGAACCTGGACAATTGAAGTCGAGATGACGGGTTTCGCGACGATTAAGCAAAATGTAGTGATCGGGCCGAACACGCCGCCAGGGAAATGGGAATTGAAAATGCTGCCGCTCGCGGAAATCCAGGCTGAGACCATTCAATCGGCTCGCGCTGCTCACAACCCTCTCCCCGAGGGAGAGGGTGCAGTCTCTAACGCCAGTGCAGAGTCGCCTGAGAGGGAAAGCCGCAGACCAGCAAAAAGCGCAGGTCTGATGCGCTACCCGACTGCCCCGATAGCATCATCCGCAGAGGAGCAACTCGCCACTCCCGGTTTCCTGATCAATGGCAGTGTGAATAACGGAGCTGCTTCGCCATTCGCGCAGGCTCCGGCGTTCGGTAACCATCGCAACAGCGGGAACGGCCTATATCGATTTGGGATCGGCGCAATTCTCGACAATTCGTCGCTCGACGCCGCGCCATTTTCTTTAAGCGGCCAGCCGACACCCAAACCGGCTTACAACCGAATCACGGGCACAGCAACCTTCGGCGGTCCTCTGAAGATCCCGCATTTATTTCAAAACGGCCCCACAGTTTTTGCCGCCTACGAGTGGACGCGAAGCCTCAATGACACAACGGAATCCGCCCTGGTGCCGGATGTGGTGGAGCGCGATGGAGATTTTTCCCAGGTTCTGAACGCGCAGGGGCAGCCGGTCCAGATTTTCGATCCGGCCACTGGGTTGCCATTCCCTGGCAACACGATCCCGCAAAGCCGGATCAGCCCTCAAGCGCGAGCTCTGCTGAATTACTATCCGCTGCCGAACTTTAGCGGCAACGAGCACTACAACTATCAAATCCCAATCGACAGCGACACGCATCAAGACGCCTTACAATCGCGCTTTGGTCAGACACTCGGCAACAAGGATCAGTTTTATGGCGGATTCGCTTTTCAAAGCGTGCGAACCGCCAGCCCGAATCTTTTTGGCTTTCTCGATACGGCGGACTCGCTCGGGATCAACACCAGCATTAATTGGTCGCATCGTCTCAACCAGGGAATGTACTTGAAGCTTGGATATCAGTTCAGCCGCCTTGCGACACGGAACACTCCATATTTCGAGAATCGCGAAAATGTTTCCGGCCAGGCGGGAATTTCCGGCAACAATCAAGACCCGATGAACTGGGGTCCGCCGACTCTAGACTTTGCAAGCGGGATTGCCGGACTCTCTGATGCAGTCGCGTCTGACAATCGCAACCAGACGAGCGCGTTGTCTTATTCTCTTCTGTGGAATCACGGCCTTCACAACATCACTTTCGGAGGCGACTTTCGCCGGCAACAATTCAATTATCTTTCTCAGCAAGATCCGCGCGGCACGTTCACGTTTACTGGGGCCGCAACTCAAGGAAGCACCAACGCCGGCGGCTTCGATTTTTCCGATTTTCTGTTGGGGGTTCCCGACACAAGCTCCATCGCTTTCGGCAACGCCGATAAATATTTTCGGGAATCCGTTTACGACGCATACATCGATGATGATTACCGAATCCGCCCGGACTTTACTCTGAACGCGGGGATTCGCTGGGAATACGGCGCTCCGATTACTGAATTGTATAACCGGCTGGTGAACCTGGACATCGTTCCAGGCTTTGTGGCGGCTGAGCCGGTTGTCGCGAGCGATCCTGTCGGTTTACTAACCGGCGAAAGATATCCGAACTCGCTGATCCGGCCGGATAAGACCGGCTTCGAGCCGCGCGTTGGGATTGCGTGGCGGCCGATTGCCGGCTCGTCACTGGTGGTTCGCGCCGGATATGGAATCTACGACGATACTTCGATCTATCAGACGATCGCCCTCCAGATGGCCCAGCAAGCGCCACTCTCAAAGAGCTTGAGCGTCCAAAACAGTCGCAATTGTCCGCTCACGCTGGCGAATGGATTTAACACCTGCCCCTCGATCACGCCTGATACATTTGCTGTCGATCCGAACTTTCGCGTGGGCTACGCGCAGAATTGGCAATTCTCTCTACAGCGCGACCTGCCCGGCTCGATGCAAAT
>JASHTR010000187.1 GCA_030040455.1 Terriglobia bacterium
CATCCGCAAGCTCGGATTCAAACTGTCCGATGTGAAAATCCTGTTGAACAGCCATGCGCACTACGATCATGCGGGCGGCCTTGCCGAGCTGAAGCGCGTCACAGGCGCCCGGTTCGTGGCGATGCAAGGTGACGCTGCGCTTCTCGCGCGCGGCGGGCGCGGCGATTTTTATTTTGGCGACCGGCTGACTTTTCCGCCAGTCAAACCGGACCGCGTGATCCACGACGGCAGCACGGTCACGCTCGGCGGCGTCACTCTTACAGCCCATCTCACTGCAGGTCACACGCGCGGTTGCACCACATGGACGATGACGATTCGGGATCACGGCAAACGACTTCACGTTGTATTCGTCGGAAGCATGAGCGTTTTGTCCGGCTACCGTTTAGTCGGAAAAGAAAGCTTTCCCGGAATGACTGCGGATTACAAACGCTCGTTCAAGCTGCTGCGGTCATTGCCGTGCGACGTCTTTCTGGGCGCGCACGGCCAATTCTTCAATCTGACCGCGAAACGCGAGGCTCTGGCTCGGTCGCCTCAACAGAGTCCATTCATCGATCCCGCAGGGTATCGAGCTTACATCGATGGCGCCGAGCGGGGTTTCGAGGATGCGTTGCGCCGCCAGGAGGCAACGTTACAGGAGAAGAGGTGAGCAGCACACAATCGCTCGCAAGCGATACCCCGCCACGAGACACTCCTGTTTGAAGTTACGAGTCCTTGGAGAGTGCAAGAACTGACAATCAGCTTGTGATGATCAACGTGTGATGCCCTAAGAGGTTTGTTGAAAAACGCGCGCGGCATGTCATTCCGAGGAGTTGTAGACGACGAGGAATCTCGTAAGTCTTCTGATTTCAAGGCCAGACTCCTCGCGGAATTTACCGTGAGCCTCTTCGTGGAGCCTGCCCTAAGCAGAGCGAAGGGACCGTTCGAAGCGGAGCGAACGGGCTCGGAATGACACCCTTGCGAACCGTTTTTCAACAAACTCCTAACGCTGGATGTGACCGATGCTTCGCAGATCCAGAGTGGGCCGAATCATTTTCTCCATCTTCAACCGCTTCAATGAAGATTGGCGAAATCACATCCTCCGAGTTTTTACACAAGCAGCTTGACATCAACTCCAGATCTCCAGAGATACGTCTGCTTGAGGTTGAATCTTGACTGGTGTACTATACCCTGAGTCGGACACTCTAGGGAGTCCGGGTTGCGACCTGCAGGCGTTTGGAGTTATTTCCTGGCGAGTGGATGTTTCTCTGAAGAGAACGTAGGGTCGCGGCCCATACTAAAGGGAAGAACGTAGGGTTATTCGATCGGCGTTTCAGGGCAAGAGCGTGATAACGCATCACTAGATCAAAAGGAGAAAATTCAATGGCAAAAAGACTGACGATGCTTTTTGTGGCCGTGCTGATGTGTGGTTGTTTTGCTTGGAGCGCACAGCATGTCTTTTATGGCGTTGTGAGTGACAGTATGTGCGGCGCGAAGCACTCCAGGGCTTCGGCGGCGGCAGTTCATTGCGTGAAGAGCTGCGTTGCAAAGGGCTCGTCGTATGTTCTGGTTTCGCATGGCAAGGTATACCAACTGAATCCGCAGGACAAGTTTGCGGACTTTGCCGGGCAGCGCGTCAGGGTTCAGGGAGCGCTAAACGGAGATACGATCGCGGCTGATACGGTCTCTGCAGTGCATTATCACCATCACGCAGCAACCCCAAGCAGTGGCGGCATGTAAGTGTTTTAACATCGGCTTTCCATCAGGAAGCCGCTTTGAGGAAGGCGGCTTCCTGGTAAAAGCGATCCGTTTCAGGGACGCCGGGAAACCTTTTCCCGTAGTGAGAGGATGAGTATATATCCCGGGGTTGCCCGGCATTCGGATGATTTCTGTGTTCTTCGGTTGAGAAGAGTCCGGGTAAGTGCTCAAAAAGAGCAGCTAAGCCTGGACTCCAATGCTTCCGCATCGTTTTGCGGCAAAAGAGGTGATATACAATGAAGAAAACAGTCCTTATGCTTACGATCCTTTCTCTGCTCGTCATGTGGGGGGGCGTTGCAGTTTTTGCCCGGCAGGCGGCGCAGTCGGAGAGTTCTTCGGGTTCTCAAACAACGCCTGCCACCCACCACGCAATGAGGGCAGCCCACCATCACGCGCGTGCGGCCGGCGAGAACCTCACTGCCAAGTATGCGAAGGGAGTGCAGGAATTCTCGGGGTCCATTTCGATGGTGGATGCTAGCCAGAAAGTGGTGGTTGCAACCAATTCGGATGGAACTCCTTTTGACTTCGCGGTGACGCATGGCACCCGCATCGAGGTGAACGGCAAGAGGGCAAATCTTGATGCGCTCTCGGATCAAACCAGCAAGCAAGTTTCGGTCAAGTACAGGGACGCCCTGAACCACGGACTTCTTGCTGAAAGCATTCAGGTGAGCGAGTAAGCTCTCGGAAAGAGAAGTTGGGCATCATCGCTACGCTAACCCGGGAGTGGAGCGCTGCAGGTTATGCTTTCCGGGTTAGTGGCCCCATTATTCGTTTCTACGGTAGACGCGGTAATGGCTCGGGAGAGAAGAACGAACGGGCTAGCGGGTTGAGAGGCGCGGTGGGTTCATTCACATCTTCTATTACGGGAGACGAACCCCAATCCGTCGATAACAGTGACGACGTAGGGGGGTTGCTTGCTGCGCCCTGATCGGGGCGCACCAAGCGGCGCCCTACGCCCCCGGTTGGGCGCATCCAACGGGTCGGATTTGCAGTCGTGGTTGGCTACATCATCCCTGCTTTCCATACTGCCGGAACCAAAATCCTGCCAAACTCGATTGGCTTCACTCAAGCCGCACCCTGCCCTGGAATCCTGATTTCAGCGGAAGAAGGTCCGGTGAACCGGATGTGAGCTATTCCCAATGCCACTCGAATCATGAAGCGTCGGGCGGCCGTGCGCACGCCGCAAACAATGATGGCTGAGTGATTGATTGCAGGTCAAGTCATCTGCCTTCTCGAAGCTTAAACCGGTTCTCTGCTCCATTGGGCCTCAGACCCTGACCACTGATTTTTAAACCTCCTGTTAGAATTGAACCGTATGGCTCAGCATACGCAGGATGAAGCTTCCGTCCATCGGTGCGAGGAAGGTCAGGCTTCACGACGGACTTTCCTCAAGTCTGCGCTGGGCGTGGGGAGTGCGCTTGCCAGTTTCTCGATTGCCCGCTCCGGCTAGAGCGCGAAAAGTCGGCCTCGTTGGCGGAGCCACACGGTGGCGAGGATTCCCGAAGGCTACCAGGTTGCCGTAGCCGATGTGAATGGCAGCGGCCGCCTCGACATTCTGGCCCTCAGCTCGCAGCAGAACATTGTTGACTGGTACCAGAATCCCACATGGCGTGCGCGGTCCGTGACGACTTCCACAGAGGCCAACATCAGCTTGGCACCGTTGTTTCGCCGGGGGTATCCTGCGCGAGGAATGGCGCTTGCCAGCGGCTTCCATCTCGATCATCCTGAGCAGGGCGGAGACCTTTGGTGGACGCAGCCGAGCGCTTCGCTCGATGCTGAATGGTCTCTCACGAGGATCGGTCAAATTCCGGCATCGCATCGATTGCGATGGGCCGACCTTGATGGCGACGGCCGAGTGGAACTGGTGGTTGTACCCATTGTGGGTGCAGGATCCAGGCCGCCCGATTACTCAGTTCCAGCACCGATCACGTGGTTTCAGATGCCGGAGAGACTTCTGACGGGCCGTACTGAGAGCGCTGGGCAGCAATCGGAAAACTGGATTCCGCATCTGATCGATGAGTCGCTGAACATCGTTCACGGAGTTCTGGTCATGGACTGGAACGGCGACGGCCGCGACGAAATCCTCACCGCAAGCACTCAGGGAGTGAACCTGTTCGAATCGAAAGGGCGGGGAGCAGGCCTTCGGTGGACCAAAACTCTCCTCAACCCATGCGATCAGAGCTCCGACCGCTATCGCGGCGCAAGCGAAATTGGTGTGGGGAAAGTTCGAGGGCACAGATTTCTCGCCACGATTGAGCCCTGGCATGGGAACAAGGTGGTGGTTTATACGCGCAGGACGGACGGATTTTCCGAGCGGCACGTGATTGATACGAGCTTCAACAACGGGCACGCCCTTGTCTGTGCCGACCTGGACGGCGACGACAATGACGAAATTGTTGCTGGATACCGTGGTCCTGGAACTTCGCTGTTTATTTACCGCAGCACCGATGAACGCGGGACTAAGTGGGAGCGAGAAACGCTCGACACGGATATGGCGGCTTCCTGTGTGGCGATTGCAGATGTCAACGGAGACGGCCGTTCAGACATTGTTGCGGTTGGCTCATCGACCGCCAACGTCAAGTGGTATGAGAACTTA
>JASHTR010000188.1 GCA_030040455.1 Terriglobia bacterium
GAAGACCGCGGCGCCCGCGAAGCGCGCAGCCGGGAGCTTTACGCCGAAAGTATGTGTGCGGCCTCCACGACCTTCTGCGGCCTTGCTGCCTTCATATTTCCAATCCTCCTGTTTGAGAAACACGACATCCACGCGCCAGATGATAACGCTCACTCCTGCCTTGATTATCTTGGCCGGATCGACGAGGTAACGCCAGACAATGTACCAGCCCGCATGGTTGTAATGTGATTGGAGAGCCCACGGACGCGTAGTTCCCTTTGATTCGAGTGCCTGTTCGGGCGGAGGGTTCTGTTTTCCCCCAAGGGACAAGTCGGGGAATCGCTGTTGAGCTACATCGGGGTGTTTATGCTTCTTGTAGGGGCTGAGGGAGTGGAGCGCCCGGACACCAAAGATTCCGACCAGCCCGCTGAACACATTCGCTTGTTCGAAGTAGACCTCAACCAATTCGCTCGTTTCGCGCTCAATGTAGTCCACCGCTCTGCGAACGTGAGCGATCCTGAGTTCGGGCGGAAGCGGAACTTTTGGGTCAAAGCCTTCAGCGTCCGCGGTCAATAATAGCTCCTGGGAAAACGCATTTCCTTATACGGAAAGCGGCAAGGGGAGGGTTAAGTTTGTTTCCTGAACGTGCAGCGAACGCTTCACAGCCGAACCAGGAGCCCCGAGCTCAGCGAGCTTTGGTATGGCGCGCTCCGCAATCTTGAAAAACATAGGATCGTTTTCGATCCCGATACTGTCGGCACCGAGGGCAAGCGCGGCCGCAATGGCTGAGCCCGCACCCATAAAGGGATCGAGCACGATTCCAGAGCCAAGGGGCAGAGCCGCGTGCACGATTTGCCGCATGAAAGCCTGGGGCTTGAGCGAAGGATGAGGTGCGATACGACGCTCTTCGGGACGGGTGGGCGCCGAGCGAATGACGTCTTCGAACGGCTGCTCCATTGAAATGCGCCGCAACCCGCCGGTTTTCCACCTGCGCAAATTGTCTTGCACGCGCCCCTCGCAGGGTTTGCGGAAAAGGCCCCAGGGCTCCCAGCCCGAGCGCGGCATCACAGTGACTGCAGCGAATTCTCCATGAGCGTTTTTAGGGCGATCTCCGCCGCGCAAAGTTTTGACGAGCCGGATAATTTCACCGCGCTTCTCAAAGCCAGCGTCCATTAGAGGGAGATAGACCAGATGCGAAAGCAAGGGATTTGTAGCCACGAACAGGTGCCCGCCCGGCACCAGGGTGCGAATGGCCAAGCGAGCGAATTCAGAGAACAACTGTCGAAGTCTCGCGCGATCGGACTCCGTCAACACCGTAAAGCGTGGCAGCGGGCTTCTTTTACAGCCGTCAAAGGAGGGTGGGATACGCCACACGCCGCCGCGCCCGCTGCGGAGCTTGGTTTTTTCCTCTGGAGTGTATTCCTTGAGTCCATAAGGGGGATCGGTAACAATGGCGTGAATGGAATTTTCCTCACGTCTTCCCATCCATTCCAGGCAATCGCCCAAGTACAGGTTGTAACGCGCCATATGCCGCCCTCGCCTGCATTATCAGCGATATTATCATGGATTGCGGCGCGAGCACGGCTGTTGCAGCATCGTCGAATGCAGGTCGCCGCGGGCAGGGAGCGAGCAGTGCTATTGTGGACGTGATGCGCTGGTTTTTCCCTGAAGCCGATCGTGACGCGGTAAATACCCTTGCAAAGGAATTGGGAATTCCGCCTCTGGTGGCGAGAGTGTTAGTGCTCCGGGGCTGCGCGGACCCTATCTCTGCCGCTGGCTTTCTCCGGCCGGCGCTCGCCCAACTTCACGACCCGCTTCTGATGCGGGATATGCCTGTTGCGGTCGCGCGTCTTCAGGAAGCGATTGCGCGGAAGGAGAAGATACTGATCTACGGTGACTACGATGTGGATGGGATGATGGCGACGGTGGTGCTGCTCACCGCGCTGCGGTCTCTCGGGGCCACGGTTGAAGCCTACATCCCCGACCGGCAGGCGGAGGGTTACGGAATGCGCGCCGCCGTGATGGAGCGGGCGGCGCAAGAGAATTTCCGGGTGGTTATCTCCGTGGATAACGGGATTCGCGAGCACGAGGCTCTGCGCCGCGGGCAGGAGCTTGGGATCGACTGCATGGTTACCGACCATCACCTGCCCGGCGCGGCTTTGCCCCCGGCGCGCGTCATTCTCAACCCGCATCAGCCGAGATGCGCCTATCCGGACAAGAACCTTTCCGGTGTTGGCGTCGCTTTCAAACTGGCTCAAGCACTCCTCGGAACAGGTCTTTCCGAGAGAGCGCTGCAGTCCTATTTGAAGCTAGTGGCCATCGGGTCTATTGCAGACGTTGTGCCTCTGCGCGGGGAGAACCGGGCAATGGCTCATTTCGGCCTGGCAGCTCTCTCCGAGCCTGCGGGGGCTCGCGCTCAAGACGCCCCCGGGCGGGCGGGGCTTGCTGCGCTGCTGGCCGTCGCCGGCCTCGAAGGAAAGCCGGTTTCGGCGGGTGACGTTGCCTTCCGCATCGCGCCCCGCTTGAATGCCGCGGGGCGCATGGCGAGCGCGCGCGACGTGATCGATCTCTTCACGCGGTGTGACCTCACCCAGGCCCAGGCGATTGCCGGACGCCTGGAAATGCTGAATCGCGCCCGGCAGCGCCTGGAGGAGGCTATCTTGGAAGAGGTCGCCGGTGGACCGGAGACGACATCCTTCCAGGACCGTTACTCATTGGTCTTTTCCGGCGAAGGATGGCATCGCGGCGTAATCGGCATTGTGGCGCAGCGCGTGGTTGACCTTCATCATCGCCCCACTCTGGTGATTGCCCTTGAAGACGGCATCGGCTATGGGTCCGGGCGGTCGATCTCCGGCTTTCATCTCTTAAATGCGCTAACCCAATCGAAAGAGCTTTTCACCCGGTTCGGCGGGCACGCTTCGGCAGCCGGCTTCACGATCCCTGCTTCGAACGTGCGTCCGCTCACGGAAGCGCTTGAGCGCCACGCGCGCTCGTCGCTCGTCGCATCCGACCTGGAGCCAACCCTGCGAGTGGATGCGGCCGTCCGCCTGGATCAAGTGACCTGGCAGCTTTTTCGCCATCTCAAGCAGCTCGAGCCTTTCGGTTTCGGCAACCCCACCCCCGTCTTTGCTACAAGAGTAGAATTCCGAAGCCCGCCGCGCGTGTTCAAGGAAAAGCATCTAAGAATAACGGTGAGACATGCGGGCCGCTTCTATGATGCCGTCGGATGGGGCATGGCGCAAAAAGCGCCGTCGATGGCCGGGCAGGGTGAAATTGCGTTTACACTGGCCGAAAGCAATTTCCAGGGAGAACCGAATCTTGAGCTTGTGTTGAAAGACATACGGCCTGTGCAGCGTGAAGGTGTATGGCCTCAGAAGCTGTAAAAAAAATTAACAACCTCTCGCAAAGACGCCAAGGCGCTCAGAGAAGGCCAAGACCAATACGTTTATCTGCTTGGCTTGTGATTTCTAGTTTCTGATTTCTGATTTGTTTTCACTTTGCGTAAGGCTTTTTGCTTGTTTTGTGAGTTTTTCATACCTTCTGAGGTCTTACATGAAGGTGGTGGTTCAGCTTTCTAATTAATATGACGGTCTCGTGTTTTGTGGTTTGTGTTCTCCTTCGGGCGCGACGCTCATCAGGAATCTCGTCTACTATCCGTAAGGACATAAGTCGGCAGCGGTCGTTTCCTGTAGCGCCGCTCTATGAGCGGCGAACTGCGCAGTTTTGGAACGCTGCCGACTTATGTTCGCCCGTATAAAATGAACTTTCGAAGCCCGCCACGTGTATTTAAGGAAAAGCATCTAATAAGTTAATGATGATGGGTAAAAAACCTTGACTGAAACCCCGCTGGATTTCCAAAGAAAGCAGCTTGGCCATCGCCGGAGGCGGCTTGGGGGGGCGCTCGGCTTCGCCCTGGCGGTGACTCTCGCCATCATTTTTGTCGCCTTATGGAAGAGCGCCCGGCGGCGCGATGCCGCGACGAACGCTCCCGTGTCCCTCCCCAGGAACGTGAACCGAAGGCTTTCCGGGTATACGTTCACGCGGTCAGAAAAAGGCAATCGGATATTTACGATTCACGCTGCGCGCACGCAGTCTTACGACGGCGGAGCGAGAACGGTGCTGGAGGATGTTGACGTCATTATTTTTGGCCAGGAAGGCCGCCGCCACGACGAGATCCATACTGAACGCTGCAATTACGATAACGCAAGCGGTGCGCTTGTCTGCTTCGGCAAAGCTTCGGTCACGCTGGAGTCCCGGCCAGACCTGGCGCCCGCGGCGGATTTCCGGTCCGCCCAGCCCCTCTTTCTTGAAACTTCCGACGTTTCCTATGACCCGCGTCTCTTCGTGGTGGAAACCAGTGCTCCCTCTCGCTTTCGTTTTGGCCCTGCAACAGGATCGGCAAGAGGGCTTCGCTATAACACAAAAGGCGGATGGCTATCACTCGAAAAAGATGTTGCAGTGCAATCTCCGTTGAAGGGAGCGGAGGCGTTCGTTACCGCTGGCAGCCTCTTTTACGACAAGTCATTGAATAAAATCGAGTTGCGCTCTCCGGTTGCATTCACTCAAGGTAACCGCCATCTCTCCGCATCCGCTGGCACGATATTCCTCGACGCTCATAACCGGACGAAGCAAGTGACGTTGAGCGGAGGGGTTCAAGGGTCCGAGTCACTGCCCGGCGAAGCGATTCGAGGCAAGGCCGAAAGCGCGACGGCTGAGATTGACCCGGCGACGGGCCAGACAACCGACCTGACCGCCTCCGGCTCGGTTGATTTCCAGACTCAGGCCACGGCCGACGACGCTCGCCGGACTCTCTCCGGGCAGCAGGCGCGGATCCATTTCTCCAGTACCACCCACCAGCCCCAGTCCGGAAATGTCTCGGGTAATTTCGAGCTTGTTCTCGAACCTTCATGGGGCGCGACTCGCGCGCGTTCGCCGCAACTTTCAGGAGGCAATAAGGGTTTACAAAAAAGGATACTGAGCGGGTCTGAGCTTCAATTTAACTTCCGTGCCGGGAGCCTTCTGGCTGCGGCCAGCACTGTAGGGCCGGGCCGGCTCGAGTTGATTCCGCTCGACCCAAAGGCGGACCGGCAAACACTCACTGCGGGGCAGATTCAGCTTTCTTTTGACCCGCAGGGCCGTCTTCAAAATTTGCGAGGGCTTTCCGGGACTCGCATCCTGGACCAACCTCCTCGGAGCGGGATGCCGCGAGAAACAACGGCCAGGAACCTGGAGGCAAAGATTGACCCTGCCGCCGGCGCAGTGCTCTCCATCGTTCAGTACGGCGACTTCCAATTTCGAGAGGGAGCCAGGCAGGCCAGCGCCGACAATGCGGTTTATGACGAGAAGAGCCAAACCCTGGTTCTGGCAGGCAATCCTCAATTGTGGAATCCGGACAGCCGGGTCCGCGCCCGCCACATTGTCATGGAAACCGGCCTTGGCGTAGCCAGAGGCTGGGATCACGTTCAATCGATTCACTTCTCAGACACGCCCGAGGGAAGCAACACGCCCGCTAACAGCAAAACAGATTCAAGCCCTCCCTTGATCGTGCTCGCGGACAGGGTGATCGTGAAAAAAAATGAGGAGATGGCACACTACGAAGGGAACGTCCGGGCGTGGCAGGGTGCCGACATGGTGGAATCACCCTCGATGGACGTCAATAGGAAGACGCAGCAGGTGAGCTCCGGCCAGGGTGTTACAACTTTGCTGCTCGAGCCTGCGTCCCACCCCACGAAGGCAAATGCAACGCACACGCAGGGAGAGCCGGAAGGAACGCAGCCGGTTACCATCCGTGCCGACCGGCTTGTCTACCTTAATTTGGGACGAGAGGCTGTTTATCAGGGTCATGTCCAAATGGAGTCCGGGGTGACGACGGTCTGGTCTCCGCGCCTCGAAGTTTATTTCTCCCAAACTTCCGGGACGTCAGAGGAGGAAATTGAGCGAGCGGTGGCGACCGGCGGGGTTCAGATTACCCAGGAGCCCGGCCGCCACGGTCACGGGGAGCGTGCAGAGTATATTGCCAAAGCGGGGGAAATTATCCTAACTGGAGGTCCACCTGTAGTTTACGACGAGCAACAAGGCTACATCACGGGCGAGCGATTGACTTTCTTTATGCACGATGCTAGCCTTCTGGCTAATGGAGGAAAAAAGTCACAAACCCTCTCCAAACGCCGCATTCAACAGCAATGAGCCATGCAGATTCTTTCCACTGTCGACCTCACCAAGTCGTTTAAGGGCCGAAAAGTTGTTGATGGCATTAGCCTAAAAGTCTCTCAGGGCGAAGTTGTCGGATTGCTCGGGCCGAACGGTGCAGGCAAGACGACCACTTTCTACATTATTGTAGGGCTTACAGGGGCGGACGCAGGCAAAGTGCTGCTGGACGGAGTGGATATATCAGCATTTCCGATGTATCTGCGCGCGCGCAATGGAATCAGCTATCTTCCCCAGGAACCCTCTGTCTTCAGAAAGCTTACCGTAGAACAAAATCTGATGGCAGTTCTTGAAACCATTCCTCTGGCCCCCAATCAAAGGCGCGAGCGGCTGGAGGAGTTGCTGGAAGAGTTTGGCCTTCAGATGGTCAGGAGAAGTTACGGATACCTGCTCTCCGGAGGGGAGCGGAGGCGGGTGGAAGTGGCTCGTTCCCTGGTGATTTCCCCCTCGTTTGTGCTTTTGGATGAACCGTTTGCGGGCATCGACCCGCTGGCCGTGCTGGATATTCAAAAGATCATTCTTCAGCTTAAGGCCTCGGGCATCGGAGTCCTGCTGACCGACCATAACGTGCGCGAGACCCTGCAGGTAACTGATCGCGCGTATATTATAAGTGGAGGAGGAATCTTTCGCTCAGGAACGCCCGAAGAGCTCGGCAACGATTCAGAGGTGAAGAAAGTTTACCTCGGAGACAATTTCAAGCTGGCGATCTGATGAGCAAAACAGGGCCTAAACTCGGCTTGAACCTCAAGGTGGCGCAGAAGCAGATTCTGACGCCCGGCCTCGTGCAGATGGTCACGGTTCTCGCCCTGAACAAGCTTGAGCTGCGGGAAATGATCAACCAGGAAATGGTCGAAAACCCGCTCCTCGAGGAAGTCACGGATATTGTTCCCAGCATCGAGGAAGCCGAAAAAAAGAAGGGTGCGGAAGACGCGCCCAGCCCGGTTAATGAGGCATCCAGCGCCGGAGAGGACCATCGTGACCCTTTCGATGAAGTCGATTACGGGTCCTTTTTCAATGATTATCTAGATCCAGGATATAAGTCTCCCGCCGCCGAAGATATTGAAAGGCCCTCTTTTGAAAACTTCCTTTCCAAGCCCACTTCTCTTGCCGACCATCTCCAATGGCAGGTAAACCTTTCCTCCTGTAGCGACGAGGTGCACGACGCCGCTTATTCGATCATTGGAAATCTGAACGAAGACGGTTATTTGACGGCGAATCTGGAGGAAGTTGCCGCAGCCGGGGAGCATACGCTCAAGGACGTCGAAGAGGCGCTTGCCCTCGTCCATGACCTTGACCCGGCGGGCGTGGGGGCGCGTGATTTACGCGAGTGCCTCCTCATCCAGCTTCGCATGGCGCAGGAGGAAAACCGTTTGGCCGAGCGCATCGTCAGCGACCATCTTGGCGATCTCGAAAGAAAAGAATACCGCAGGATTGCCAGCGCTCTCGGTTGCTCCGTTGAGGAAGTTGAGGAAAGCCTCGCAACCATCCGCCGGCTCGACCCGCGGCCGGGCCAACGTTACAACAGCGTGCAGCCGCGTTTGATTGAGCCGGATGTCGCCTTTGTCAAAGTGGATGAGGTCTACCGGGTGGTTTTGAACGAGGAAGGTCTGCCGCAATTACGTCTGAGCCACCATTACCGGCGATTGTTGAGGGATGGCAGCGCGGGCGGAGAGGTGCGGAAATACGTGAGAGATCGCTTCAATTCCGCCCTCCAGCTCATCAAGAATATCGAGCAGCGCAAGCAAACAATCGTCCGGGTGTGCGAGGCGATCATCCAGCGGCAGACGGAGTTTCTGGACAAGGGATTGGACTATTTGCGTCCCATGATGATTAAAGAGGTGGCCGAAGAAGTGGGCGTTCATCCTTCGACGGTCAGCCGCGCCGTAGCCAATAAATACGCCCACACGCCGCAGGGCGTCTTCGAGCTACGCTATTTCTTTTCCGAGGCGGTGCAGGGCCCCTCCGGGGCTACAACCTCCCTCGTGAATCTCAAGCGCACGGTGGCAAAAATGATCGAGCAGGAGGATTCCGCCCATCCTCTGACCGACGAACAAATCACGGCGCGCCTGCGGGAGACAGGCATCCACGTGACGCGAAGGACCGTGGCGAAATATCGCGAAGACATGAAAATCCCCAGCACTCACCAGCGTAGGAAAAAGCGATGACGAGCCTTTTGCTTTCAAAACCCAGGTTCCAGGAGGTCTCTCATGCGCATCGAATATACCGGTCGGCACATGGAAGTGACGCCGGACCTTCGCCTCTACACCGAAGAGCGCCTGCATAAGCTTAACCGGGTGCTGCGGGATCACTGCTCCATCCACGTAATCCTCGAAGCTTCGAAGCACCGGCGGGCTGCGGAAATCACCTTGAAATGGCGAGACCACACCCTGGTGGGCCTCGAAGAGAGCGACGACCCGCGGACGTCGATCAAGGGCGCGCTAGATAAGCTCGAAACCCAGGCGGTCCGCCTGCTTCAGCGGCGCTGGACGCGAAAGCATCGGCCCGGACCCACGTCGGCCATCACG
>JASHTR010000017.1 GCA_030040455.1 Terriglobia bacterium
GAAACGGCGCTCCCGTCACATTGAGCGATGTGGCCACAGTGGACGAGGGCGTCGAGAATGTGGACGAGGCGGCCTGGATGAACACCACTCCTGCCGTCGTCATGAACATTCAGCGCCAGCCCGGCGCCAATATCATTTCTGTGGTCGATCGCATTAAGGCCGTCCTGCCTCAGCTTACGGTGACCTTGCCCAAGACAGTCCACGTCCACATCTTGACCGACCGGACCACCACCATTCGAGCGTCGGTGAGCGACGTGCAGTTCGAGCTGATGCTGACGGTCGCGCTCGTGGTGATGGTCATCTTCCTGTTTCTGCGCAACCTCGCGGCGACGGTGATTCCCAGCATCACGGTTCCACTGTCCATCGTCGGCACGTTCGGCGTGATGTATCTGCTCGGTTACAGCCTCGATAATTTATCCCTCATGGCGCTCACCATTTCCACCGGTTTTGTCGTGGACGACGCCGTCGTCATGATTGAAAATATTTCGCGCTACATCGAAGAGGGAGACTCTGCCCTCGAAGCCGCGCTCAAGGGGTCCAAGCAGATTGGTTTCACCATTATTTCCTTAACTTTCTCGTTGATTGCCGTTCTGATCCCTCTGTTGTTTATGGGGGACATCGTCGGGCGGCTGTTCAGGGAGTTTGCCGTCACGCTGGCCGTCACGATCCTCATCTCGGCCATCGTTTCGCTCACCCTCACGCCGATGATGTGCGCCAAATTGCTGAGGCATCGGCCTCTCGAGGAACAAGGGAGCTTCTATCGCACCTCCGAGCGTGCATGGAACTGGCTCTTGGCCTTGTACGATCGCACGCTGCAGTGGGTGCTGCGGCGGCAGACGGAAACCTTGCTGGTGGCCATTGCAACGTTTGTGCTGACCGTGATCCTCTACATCTATATTCCCAAAGGATTCTTTCCGATTCAGGATACGGGCGTCATCCAGGGGGTCTCTCAGGCGGCCCAGACCGTCTCTTTCGAGCAGATGTCCAATGAAACCCAGGCATTAGACAAAGTCATCCTGAAAGACCCGGCCGTCGAAAGCCTTTCGTCATTCATCGGAGTAGACGGGACCAACACCACCCTCAACAGCGGGCGGATTCAGATTAATTTGAAGCCGCTCGATGAGCGGAACGTCAGCGCCAGTGCGGTTATTCGCCGTTTGCAGTCGGCCTTAGCACAAGTACCCGGTATCACTCTGTACATGCAGCCCGTGCAGGATATCACCGTGGATGACCGGGTGAGCAGAACGCAGTTTCAATATACCCTTGAGGATCCTGACGCGGATGAACTTTACTCCTTCGCGCCCAAAATGCTCGCCGCGCTCAAAAAGCTGCCGGAGCTGCGCGATTTGGCGAGCGACCAGGAAAGCGGAGGACTGGAAGCCGAGCTCGTATACGACCGGAGCACAGCCTACCGCCTCGGCATCTCCCCGTCAACCATCGACGAAACGCTCTACGATGCCTACGGGCAGAGGGAAGTCTCGACCATGTATACGCAGCAGAACCAGTACCACGTGGTCCTGGAGGTGGAACCTGGATTTCTGAAAAATCCTTCAGAGCTCAGCGACGTATTCATCCGGACGGGCATGGGAAGCTCCAGCTCCGCGACGGGATTGGTTGCAGGCGGGTCTGCTGCGCAGCCTTTATACGGACCGACAAGCTCCTCCACCGCTAACGCGGCAACCCTGGCGACGACATCTTCCATCACCTCAAACGCTATTGCCTCCGACACTGCGTTCGGCGGACAAGCCATCCCCTCCACCACCGCCTTTCCCAGTAACGAAGTCCCGCTTTCCGCCTTCACCCATGTGGTGGAGACGACCGCCCCGCTTACCGTGAACCACCAGGGCCAGTTTCCGGTTGTCACGCTTTCCTTCAACCTAGCGCAAAACGCCTCGCTGGGGGATGCCATCAATGCCGTCAACAAGGTGAAGCAACAACTTGGGATGCCTGCAGCCATGCAAGGGGCGTTTCAAGGTACTGCGGCAACATTCGAAAACTCATTGAAGAATGAACCTCTTCTCGTCCTCGCCGCCATCATCACCGTCTACATTGTCCTGGGTGTCTTGTACGAAAGTTACATTCATCCGCTGACCATCCTCTCCACGCTGCCTTCGGCGGGCGTCGGTGCGCTTTTGGCTCTCATGCTTTTCCACACGGATTTCAGCGTGATCGCGCTTATTGGCATTATTCTGCTCATTGGAATCGTTAAGAAGAACGCCATCATGATGATTGACTTCGCTCTGGAAGCGGAGCGCAAGGAAGGCATGACCCCGGTGAATGCAATTTACCAGGCGTGCCTCCTTCGCTTCCGGCCGATCATGATGACCACGATGGCAGCGCTGCTGGGAGGCATCCCATTGGCCGTCGGCACGGGTATGGGCTCGGAACTGCGCCGTCCCCTGGGGATCTCAATCGTGGGCGGGCTGCTCTTGAGCCAGTTATTGACGCTTTACACCACCCCGGTGATCTATATCTGGTTTGACCGGCTGGCGCGCCGCTTCTGGCGCGGTACCGAAACCCACCCCGGCACGGAGCCTCTCGGTGCAGAGTAAGCCATGAACATTTCCGAGCCATTCATTCGCAAGCCGGTTGCCACCACGCTTCTCACCATTGCGATTGCGCTGGCGGGGGCCGTTGCGTTCAACCTTCTGCCCGTTTCACCCCTGCCCCAGGTGGATTTCCCCACCATTTCTGTCTCTGCTTCCTTACCCGGCGCGAGTCCCGAAACCATGGCGTCCTCGGTGGCGACGCCGCTCGAGCGGCAGTTCGCGCATATTGCCGATGTCACGGAAATGACCTCGACGAGCAGCTTGGGCCAGACAAGCGTCACCCTGCAGTTTGGTCTGAACCGCAACATCGACGCCGCGGCCCGCGACGTGGAAGCGGGCATCAACGCCGCTCGCGGCTATATGCCGGCGAACCTTCCCACAAATCCTTATTACCGCAAGGTGAACCCCGCCGATTCTCCGATCTTCCTGCTCGCCCTCACTTCCAAGGTTCTTACCAAGGGGCAAATGTACGATGCGGCTGACTCCATTCTGATGCAGAAGCTTTCGCAGATTAACGGCGTGGGCGAGGTCCTGGTGGGAGGAAGCGCCCTTCCTGCGGTCCGTATCGAGTTGAATCCGACCCAGCTCAACAAATATAGCGTCGGCCTGGAGCAGGTGCGGAGCGTGCTGAGAGCCGCGAACTCCAATACTCCGAAAGGATATTTTTCAAATGGCCAGCGCGCGTGGCAAGTTGGCGCGAATGACCAAATCTTCAATGCCATCGACTACAAGCCTTTGATTGTTGCTTACCACAATGGTTCGGCCGTTCGCATTTCCGACGTCGGCCAGGCCATTGACTCCGTTCAGGACATTCGGAACGCCGGTTATGCGAATAATCAGCCGTCGGTGGTGATTATCATCTTCCGCCAGCCGGGCGCAAACATCATTGCCACCGTGGACCGGATCCGCGCCGCACTCCCGTATCTCAAGGCCGCGATACCACAATCCATCAACATGCGAGTGATCATGGATCAAACGATGACCATCCGCGCTTCCGTGAAAAATGTCGAAAGGACGCTGATCATCTCGGTCATTCTGGTGGTATTGGTGGTGTTTGTTTTCCTCAGAAACGCCCGCACGACATTCATCCCGGGCATCGCAGTTCCGGTGGCCATCATCTCGACTTTCGGTGTGATGTATTTGCTTGGCTATAGTATCGATAATCTCTCCTTGATGGCGCTCACCATCTCCACAGGTTTTGTGGTCGATGACGCGATCGTCGTGATTGAGAACATCTCCCGCTACCTCGAGCAAGGCTTGGATCCCTTCCGCGCGGCACTGAAGGGAGCCAAAGAGATTGGCTCGACAGTTTTTACCATCAGCATTTCGCTGGTTGCGGTCTTTATCCCCTTGCTACTCATGCAGGGGATCGTGGGGCGGCTCTTCCACGAATTCGCGGTGACTCTTTCAACCGCAATTCTGATTTCGATGGTGATTTCGCTGACCGCAACACCCACCATGTGCGCCCACCTCCTGAAGCAGCACGAGACCCACGGCCGGCTCTACCAAGCCGGCGAGCGTGCTTTCAACGCGATTGTGAACGCCTACGGGCGAACGCTCTCCGTGGTGCTCAA
>JASHTR010000189.1 GCA_030040455.1 Terriglobia bacterium
ATGGCTGCGGGGGCGACACGCTCCAGGGGGGACACCCAAGCTTCACCCATCCACTTCACTTACCGTCCGATTGATTTCCAGCTCGATAGCTGCGAGACGCCTGAGCGGCATGCTCCGGAAACGATGGCCGGCGGCGTTGGCCTGTTTGATTACAACAACGACGGGCATCTCGACATTTTCTTCGCGAATGGGGCTGACATTCATTCCCTGATCAAAACTTCGCCCCAATATTCGAATCGGCTCTTCGAAAACGACGGCAAAGGGAATTTCAGGGACGTTACCGAGAAAGCGGGGCTTGCGGGCGCCGGCTTCTCGAACGGCGTTGGCGTTGGCGATTACGACAACGACGGCCATCTGGATCTGTTCGTCGGCGGCGTCCACGCGAACCATCTTTATCATAACAACGGTGACGGAACGTTTACGGACGTGACGGAGAAAGCCGGTCTTGTGACCCACGACGCCGAGTACGGACCGCTGTGGTCGGTTGGCGGCGTGTGGCTCGACGTCAACAACGACGGCTTGCTCGATTTGTTTATCCTCAACTACTTCGCCTGGGATGTCAGAACCGAGCCCGCTTGCTACTGGAAACCCGGCGTGCGCGACTATTGCCATCCGAGGTTCTACAAACCCACGCCAAACCAGCTCTTCCTCAACAACGGCGACGGAACGTTCCGCGACGTTTCCGCGGAATGGGGAATTCGCGTGCATCCGGGAAAAGGCATGGGCTTAGGCGTTGCGGATTACGATCTCGATGGCTGGTTGGATTTGTTCGTGACGAACGATACGATGTCTAACTGGCTGTTCCACAATAAAGGGGGCCGGAAGTTTGAGGAAGTAGCCTTCGAAGTGGGCGTCGCGCTGACGGAAAACGGTCAGTTCGTCTCGGGGATGGGCGTAGACTTCCGCGATATTGGCAATGACGGCTTGCCGGATATCGCTTTCGCAGCACTCAATTATCAGACTTTTCCGCTGTTTCGCAACTTGGGCGGCGGCGAGTTCGACGACGTAACGGTTTCGAGCGGCATGGCTCGCTTGAGCCTACCGATGGCGGGTTATTCGCCGATGCTCGCCGATTTCGACAACGACGGTTGGAAGGACTTGTTCGTCACGCGAGGACACGTCGAGGCGGTCTCAAGGCCCGATATGCCGAGGGACCAGCACAATACGGTCTTCCAAAATCTGGGGGGATTCAAATTCCGGGCGCTCACCGCGGAAGCTGGTCTTGCCACTCAGCCGCGCAAACGGCACCGGGGATCGGCGGTGGGTGACCTCAACGGTGATGGAAAGCTCGACGTCGTCGTGAGCGCGATCAGCGCGCCAGCGGAAATTTGGATCAACGACACCCCCGGTGAGAACCACTGGCTGGCTTTCAAACTTGAAGGAACCAAAAGCAATCGCGACGGCATCGGCGCAAGAATCGAAGTGGTTGCGGGCAAGTTGACGCAGTACAATCATGTTGTTTTTACGAGGGGGTACGCGTCATCGAGTGCCGGACCGACTCATTTCGGCTTGGGTCCCCACAAAACGGCAGATCGCGTGGAAATTCGCTGGCCTTCAGGGATTGTGCAGGAACTGAAGAATGTCGCCGCCGACCGTTACGTAACGATTATTGAAGGCGCCGGGTACAAATAGGCGATGTAAAGCTAACTTGGCCGCCCTGCCCCTGGATTTTGCTGTGTGCGACGAGCGCACAGATGGATGCTGCACATTTCTCCGGTTTACACGTGACCAGACCGAGGTAAACACTGATGGTTCGGATCGGCTTCTTGCCACATTCGCTCGCTGTCACCATTGCACTGGTCGGGACACTCTTGAGCCGCACGGAAAAGCCAACGACTCACGTTTGCGCGAGGCTGGCGAGAGCCGCGGCAGCGGCGCGCACGGGATCGCCACGCGGATCGACTGGATAGTCCTTCCGCTCCTTCGTCCACTTCTCTTCGAATTCGAAGTCATTGATCTCCCGCCCGGGCTTCCCCCGGAGCCGCGCGCCAAGATCCTCGACGAACATCTCCCATCGTGGCAAATAATAATCTTCCAACAGGCCTGACCATTCCTTATATGCGTAGTCGCGGGCTACTGTCTCCGGATCATCCGGACCCCAATAAGTAATCTGTATTCGCGCGTTCCTTTCACACAAAATCTTCTCTTTTTTGGTGTGCCCCATGGCCTTTGCCGCAGCAAGCCATGTTCCCAACATGAATTCGCGCCGTGTGCGCAGCATTGCGTCCTCCGCACGCAGCAGATTCAGAAACTCCTGCCTTGCTGCCTCAAATTCCGCCACGTCGTGCGCCTGATAGGCCGTGACCATCTTGTGGTACGCTTCATTGCCACGATTACTTAGCACCTGTCGGACGACATTCACCGCGTCGTATTGATAGGCATCGATCCCTCGTAGCCGATCGCCTGCCTTTAGGAAGTCCCGCGCCGCCTCCTCCAGTTTCGCCTCATCGTATGGGACCTTTATCGATCCCCACGTACTCACCCCCTTTATGACCAAGGATG
>JASHTR010000190.1 GCA_030040455.1 Terriglobia bacterium
GAAGCGCGCCGGATGGCAGGGCGTGCTCGCCTTCCTCAAGCAGAACATGGAGGACTCTTCTTCCGAGAGCTACCGCGAGTGGCTGCTCGACTTCATGTCTGCCACCGAGTGCCCGGCCTGCCAGGGGCAGCGCCTGCGTCCGGAAAGTTTGGCCGTGACGGTGAATGGGCGTTCGATCGCCGAGTTCACCGCCCTGCCCGTCTCGCGCGCCATCGAAGCAGCGCGCGCTATTCGCCTGAGCCAGCGCGAGCAGCAGATTGCCGGGCGCATCCTGGGCGAGATCATCGAGCGGCTGCAGTTTCTGAACGCAGTCGGGCTGGGCTACATCTCGCTTGATCGCTCCGCGGCTACGCTCTCCGGCGGCGAAGGCCAGCGCATTCGCCTGGCCACGCAGATCGGTTCGCGGCTGCGCGGCGTGCTCTACGTGCTGGATGAGCCGTCGATCGGGCTGCATCACCGCGACAACAACCGCCTGCTGGCTGCGCTCGAAGCCCTGCGCGATCTCGGCAACACGGTGCTGGTGGTCGAGCACGACGAAGAGACCATCCGACGCGCCGATTACGTCATCGATCTCGGTCCCGGAGCCGGCGAGCAGGGGGGCCGGCTCGTCGCTTGCGGTTTGCCCGAGCACGTTGCCGCAACGAACGAATCGCTCACTGGTCAGTATCTTTCCGGAAGACTTTCCATTCCCGTTCCTGATGCTCGACGGAAGCTCGACGGCAAACATCTTTCCATCCTCGGCGCGCGGGCCAACAACCTCAAGGATATCGACGTGCGGTTTCCGCTGGGCGCGCTGAACCTGGTGACGGGCGTCTCCGGCTCGGGAAAATCAACGCTGGTGAATGACATCCTTTACCGCGCCCTGGCCCGGAAGCTTTACCGGGCGCTCGAAGAGCCGGGCGGCCATCGTAGAATCCAGGGTGCGGAGCATATCGATAAGGTCGTCGTGATCGATCAGTCGCCGATCGGCCGCACGCCCCGGTCAAATCCGGCCACGTATACTGGCGTTTTCACTCCCATCCGCGAGCTTTTCGCCATGCTGTCGGAGTCGCGGGCACGGGGTTACCGCGCCGGTCGCTTCAGCTTCAACGTCAAAGGCGGCCGCTGCGAAGCATGTCAGGGCGAAGGCCTGCGACGCATTGAAATGAATTTCCTGCCGGATGTTTTCGTGACGTGCGAAGTGTGCCGGGGTCGCCGCTACAACTCTGAAACCCTGGCGGTGAAATACAAGGGGGCTTCGGTCGCAGACCTCCTCGAGAAGACCGTTCGCGACGCGCTGCCCATGCTCGAAAATATTCCCTTGATCCACCAAAAGCTCCAGACGCTTGCCGACGTGGGGCTGGGCTATATTTACCTGGGCCAGCCCGCAACCACCCTTTCGGGCGGCGAGGCGCAGCGCATTAAGTTGGCGCGCGAGCTCAGTCGCCGCCAAACGGGACGGACGCTTTACATTCTGGATGAGCCGACCACCGGCCTTCACTTCGACGACGTCAAGCAGTTGCTGGCCGTCCTCCACCGCTTGACAGACCTCGGCAATACCGTCATCATCATCGAGCACAATCTGGACGTGATCAAGCAGGCTGACTGGATGATCGATCTCGGTCCCGAAGGCGGTGAAGCGGGAGGAAACGTGGTGGCCGCCGGCCGCCCTGAAGACGTGGCGGGCAATGAAAATTCCTACACCGGCAAGGCCCTGGCCGGCGTGCTGAATGACAACACACGCGTAAAGGCAGCGGCGGGTTTCGAAGCACGATAGGCAAGATTAAAAGTTGGCCTTATGAGCCTGAAAGAGTTAGTCCGCTCAAAACGAAATGAAATCTAGCACATCGCCGAGAAGCACGGAGCATCCAACGTCCGCATCTTCGGATCGGTGGCACGTGGTGAAGCGAGCCCCGATAGCGATATCGACTTCCTCGTTGACATTGGACCGGATACGAGCTCATGGTTTCCGGCAGGCCTTGTCGTTGACTTGGAGGACTTGCTTGGACGACGCGTGGAGGTTGTCACTGAAAGGGCGTTGTGGCTGGAACTCCGCGACCACGTCTTGCGTGAAGCAACCCCGCTATGAAAGATGACAGGATTTACCTTAGACATATACTGGAATGTATTCGTCGAATTGAAGAAAACTCTAGCGGTGGACGCGACGCCTTCTTCGCCTCGCACACACTTTAAGATGCGGTGCTCAGGAATCTCCAGACCCTGTGCGAATCAGCGCAACGCATATCAGCCCCATTGAAAGACTCTCATCCCAATGTCGAGTGGAGGCGTATTACAGCCTTCCGGAAGGATCAGGCGAATCCACATTCCTCCGCGCGGGATCAAAAAAGCTGCGCCGCCAAGCAGTAGAGGCCGCCATGCGGTTCAGGCAGTGATGAGCTTGCCGTGACAGCCTATGAGCATCTATTACGCCAAACCCTTGAAGCTCGACCGCGTTCGGACTTACCCGCTCAAGTCGCGCCCCAGTAAAGTCACAGTCGCGGATTTTGCCAAGCCGGTTCGTGGCGGTGCCAGCGTCGGCCAGTGGATGGACTCATTGCCGCGCATCCTTGCGGGGGAAAGCTTTCGCGGTGTGGTCGCGGCGCTTGAAAATGCGCACAAGAAGTGCAGGCCTATCATCTGGGGACTCGGTGGGCACGTGATCAAGGTGGGACTCGGCCCGGTGCTGATCGATCTCATGCGGCGCGGCTACGTCACCTCTTTCGCGATGAACGGCGCGGCGCTGATCCACGACTTTGAGATTGCCCTGGTGGGCGCGACTTCAGAGGATGTCCCCGCGGCGCTGGGTGAGGGGCGGTTCGGCATGGCTGAAGAGACCGGACGCTATATTCACCAAAGCATCGCGGTGGGCGATAAAATGCAACTCGGCCTGGGGGAAGCGGCCGGGCGTTTTCTTGCACGTTCCCGCGAAGCAAGGTTTCGGAAGTGCAGCCTATTGGACCGGGCTTACCGGAGCAGCGTTCCGGTGACGGTCCACGAAGCAATCGGCACGGACATCATTCATCAGCACCCCGCCATCGACGCGCGCGCGCTGGGCGCAGCCACCTATCGGGACTTTTTGCTGCTGGCGGCGCTGGTGCGAAAAATGGAAGGAGGCGGAGTTTATCTCAACGTCGGCTCCGCGGTGGTGTTGCCGGAAGTTTTTCTGAAATGCTTCAGCCTGGCCGCGAACCTCGGCCGCGCGCCGCGAGGCATCGCTACGGTGAATCTGGACTTTATCCAGCACTATCGTCCGCTCGAGAACGTGGTGAAGCGGCCCACGGCGCCGGGAGCGGCTCGGCAGCCGCGCGAAGGCAGCCACGGCTACGCCCTGACGGGGCATCACGAAATCATGATCCCGCTGCTCGCGGCGGCGCTCGGCGCGGAAAGACGCTAATGTGGTGCGTCGAAAGTACCTTGACGGATGACCGCGCCCTTTGGAGTGCGGCGGCTTGCCGCCGCTTTTCCCAAGGCCAGCTTGCTGGCCACGGGATATTCCTTCAGCATGACATTCGGCATAGCGCTGATTGCCCCCTTGGAAAATCCTGAACCCCATTTCGAGCCAGCCCAATCTCCCTCGGTGGAGACGCCTCCGGGATGCGCCCCTCTTCACCATCGCGAGCCTTGGACCCTTCCCGACCTTCTTTTCTTCGCGATTTTCTTTTTTGGCATGTTGTTTCTCACTTTTTTTCTCGGCCTGGCCGCCTATGCCGCGCTTAAACCGCTGATGGGCTGGCAAAGCTCAACCCAGTCTCTGGGCCAGAACACTTTCTTCCTTCTCGGCGTGCAGTTTGCTTTCTATATCCTGCTCTTCGCCTACATCTACTTTCTGGTGGTTTATCACTACCGGCTCAGATTCTGGAAGGGCATCCAGTGGGGGCATCTTACGGGCAAGGCCATTATGCAATACGTCGCGGGAGGGGTCGTGGTTGCAATAACGGTTCAACTGATTCCGGTCTTCCTGCCGGATAAAAGACAGTTTCCTCTCGAGCACCTCTTCAGCTCGCCCGGCTCGTCCTATGCGGTGGCCGTTTTCGCGGTGATCGTTGCCCCCTTTATGGAGGAGCTTATTTTCCGAGGCGTCTTGTTTTCGATTTTCGAAACCCGGGTGGGCCTGCGCTTTGCAATCGTTGTTACGGCGATTTTATTTGCTGCCATGCACGTTCCCGAGTACCAGGGCGCGTGGGATCACTTGTTTATGATCTTTCTGGTCGGACTCGTCTTTTCGCTGGTGCGGGGACTGACGAAGCGCCTCGCGCCCTGCGTTGTGTTGCACGTTACTTACAATGGGTGCCTGATGGTCGGCCTGTTCGTCGTCACCTCACACTTTCGCATAATGCAAAACTTGCTGGTCCGGTAGACGCGCAGCCCACACCTGCATTTCTTTGAAACAAAAACCGAAAGGTGCAGACTTCCCATTCCCATTCGCGATGGGAGCCAAAGAACTCGCGAAGTGCTGAGTTTCACAAATACGGTAGCGTATCGGTGTTCCGCCCGTGAGGCCTGTTAGGACCGTCACAAACTAGCCCAGCGCGAGAGCGCTGGGTACAAGTGGCCTTCTGTTAAGAAGCCCCACCGGGGCGACATAAGCTGTTCTCTTGGGGCTATGCCGCCCCTGGCGGGGCTCGGTTCGATAGGCTCTCCATCTCTCCCCACGGCTTTCGCCGTGGGCTAGACTATGACGGCCCTTACGGGCCTCGCCAAGAAATACGTCATCGTAATTACGAATAACGGCACTAAGCTTCTTGGACGATTCCCGCATACGCACTGATCACTGCCTTTCAGCAGCGTTTTTCGGGAGTGGGAAATTCATCTTCCGTGTCGTGCGCCTCCTCGAAGCCGGGAGCAGCCAAGCGCCGGCGCAGTCCCTTGATACCGATATCGCGCCGGTACTGCATTCCCTCGAACCGAACCTTGCCCACGGCAGCATAAACGCGCTGGATGGCGGCCGGCAAATCCTCTCCTACGGCGGTGACTCCCAGCACGCGGCCGCCGTGGGTTAAGAGCTGATGTTCCTTGAAGATGGTTCCCGCATGAAATACCTTGACGCCTCCCACCTGTTCCGCCAGGTCATAGCCCACAATCGGTTTGCCTGTCTCTGGTTTTTCAGGATACCCCTTTGATGCCATGACCACGCACACGGCAGGATTGGGAGTCCAGTGAGCGTCGGAGGCGGCCAGCGTTCCCTCCCTCGCCGCGCGAAGAAGCTCCACCAGGTCGGAACGTAGACGCATCAGCACCGGCTGCGCTTCAGGGTCTCCCATGCGCACGTTATATTCCAGAACCGTCGGCCCCTGGACAGTG
>JASHTR010000191.1 GCA_030040455.1 Terriglobia bacterium
GCTTCAAGCAACGCAACACGCACCCAACCCATGTTCGTGGTGTAATTCCCCACGGGCACTGTCGCGTGAATCACTCCGTCATGCTCCGAAGAGGTTATTGCCGTTGCTTCCCCAATCAGCCGGTGACGGTTGTCCAGCAGGACCACCCGAACTTTTGCCGGCTCAGTTCCCTGCATCTCCACAGCTACGTGGAGAGGGTCTCCGAGCGCGTAAAACTTCTTGTTCGTCCTGATTGAGAGGATCTTGTCCGGTTGGGACACGGAAAAGGACGCGGAACCCCAATCGTAGTGTTTGCCCCCTGCGGAAAGAATGACGTCGACGTAATTGCGGCCGTCGGAGGCGATGCCAGGCACGGAGACGCGAATCCTGTTTTTGCCTCGCCTCAGGCGTAGAGACTGCGTTCCACTTCCCTCTTTGTCCCCCCATTCATTGGTGAGGTTAGTGGAAAGCTCGGCCGACTCGATCCGTGTGTGGTTCTCAATGGTTACGGCAAGCCTTTCCCCGCTTCCATCAGAACTTTCCACACGAAACGGGAGGAAATTCATCCGACTCTCCCTGCCGGCTGCCCAGATAATGGACCGGCCAAGAAACGAGTAGAAGTACTCCCACCAGCGATCGTTCTCCTTGCCTAGAAATTCCCAATCGATGTCGGGGGAAAGCCCATGGTTCTCATAGCCGAGGGCCACGACTCGACCCTTTCCATATCTCTTGGCAGCCACGATAGGCTCGCCACCGGGCCCTTCGACCAGAAGTTTCGAGCCGGGACCGAGTTTGTACTTATAGTGTTTCAGATAATCTGCCGGAAAGGACTCAAAGGGTATGTTGTCGGTGATGAAGCTCCGCGCAACCGCTTTCCAGGCCCCGGTCGCGACCGCATTCGGCAGAACGTGCAGTTGACCCTGGCTGTCCAATTGATCGGAGAGACAATCAATAAGGGGCGAGACGTCCCACAGCTTTCCATGTGGAGCGACCGCGAAATTGGGCGCATGGATGTTTAAAGGCGGAGCCACGTGGAGTTCATCCGGCGCGGGGACGCCGGTTGTAGGATGGATCAGAACCAGCCCCGCTCCTTCTCGAACACGTTTCAGGATCGCATTACGAACGTCTTCCGGCAGCCGGTTCCAGCCGAGCAGGCTGGGCAGAACAATGACGTCATAATGTGCGCTGCTCGATAGATCCTCCGCCAGGTATTTATAGACAAGCGGGTAAGTTCGAGCCTCATAGTTCTCACCTGTTCCTACGGTCCAGGTGTTCACGTTCCATGCACTGTCGATCATCACCGTGTCATAGGTGATGGGAAAACGCTCCGCCAACTCAACGAGCGTCCGTCCTTCGCTAACGCTGGGAACCACCAGGGCATGAACTGATTGCCCGCCCCATGGCCTTCCCCAAGAAACATGCGGAGTCTTCACCGCTAGTGTGAAAGGGGCATCAATTCTCTCCTCAGAGGCCCGAGTGGGGCCAGCGATCATCTTCGGAGCTTTGAGCCCTATCCACCCACTACACGCCATAAGAGCCAAGAAGACAAAAACTTGACGCTTCCAAAACAATAACCGCCATAACCCCATGGTTTTCACTTTGTAAGAGGCTGGTTCGCCTTCCGCAATATCGGAAGAAAACCCTCAGGAGGAAATGGTGCTTTGGGCGCGCGCGCAGTTGGTATGGCTATTACTGCGTGCCTTCCTTCCTCTGTTCCCGAACGCTTATGGTGGCCAGACGTTTCTGTGCTGCGCGATCAATCCATGTGCCGGGAAGATCTGCCCGCAACTTTTTATAGATGGCAACGGCCTGGGTGATTTTCCCTTCCCGGTACAACACCTCCGCTTCGTCGAAACGCTCTTCGCCGGTCGTCAGCATTTTGTCCCAGATCCCAACGGCCTGCTCGACGGTGATCGTAGCGGGAACGTTTTTCAACACCGGTGGGTTCTGCTCGGTCAAGATTTCGTATGCGGCGGGATTGCGTTCTCGAAATAGGCGCGCCCGCATGTCCGATTGAAAGTTCGCCGCGTCGCCAGCCGCGCGCCCTCCGAATGGGTTGATATCCGCCATCGCGATAGCGTTCGGTCCATTCCCTTCTGCCAGCACTTTACCCAACGGCGAGATAATCATTGCCCCGCTGCCCCGCTTGGCAACTACAAGATAGACAAAGTTGTCAACCGCCCGCGTACGAAAGGCGGCTCTGTCCATGTCTGGACCGCCTGCATATACGGCCCCGCCGAGACTTGGATCAAAGATGATGTCCGCCCCGGCCAGCGCCAAGGCCCGCGTCGACTCCGGAAATATCATGTCACTACAGATCAATAGCCCCACCCAACCCAGGTCGGATGTCTTAAACACGGGGAAGCTTGTTCCGCGCACGCGGTCTGACTCATTGATCGTGGGCTGTACACCATAATAGCGACCGATTTCTTGTCCGTTGCGGTTCAACAGGAAAGCCGTATTACGATAGGTTCCGTCCGGTTTGACGGTGTCGCTGGCGCAGATGAGATACATGCGGTACGATGCCGCTGCCTTCCCCAACTGCTCCAGCATCTTGCTAACCGCCTGGGGAAGCACCTTCCCCATCAGCGTCTTGTTACCAGCCTCCCAGTACAGGAGTCCTAACGTATCTTCTGGCAGAGCCAGGACATCACAACCAGCACCGCCAGCATGACTTACCAATTCCTCTAATTGACGCAGCGTAGAATCGACCCCTGCCAATGCGCCCTCGGGCGTTAATCTCCAGTTGATATATTTCGTCGCTGGCTGAGCAGCGCAAACACGAACAACGGGTTTCCCTGCGGTCCGACTCCATGGAGCCGTCTGGGCGGCACAACTTGCGGCACTCATCGCCAATAACACGACGATATAGCCGTATGCGTTCACGACGCATTTCACTTCCTTCGCATATGTTGCGCAGAAAATTCGCGTCATATCCCGGAAACCTTACAACACCGCCGGCGTGATGT
>JASHTR010000192.1 GCA_030040455.1 Terriglobia bacterium
GAAGAAGCTGACCGAGCAACGCTCGCCACGTGACGCCGGCCTGGCATCGCACCGTCAAGCGCTCAGCACTGATGTGGATGATCTTGTCGAGGCTGCGCATATCCAGCAGAATACCGTCTGAAAGCGACTGCCCACTTTGGGAATGCCCCGACCCACGCGCCGTAATATGGAGCGAGCGGCGACTGGCGAATTCGATAGTCTTTGCCACATCTTCGCAGGAAGCCGGCCGGACAACGGCTGCCGGCCGGCGCTCAACTATGCGTCCGAAATCCGAGGACACCGCGCTCAGGCTCGCCTCATCCGTCAGCAACTGGCCGGTAATTTCCTTTGAGAGATCCTGCGCCCAATCCATTTGGTTTTCCTTTCACCGGGCTATTGCCAATGCCCGTTGCGACGCCTGCAAGTGACAAAAATTACGTCATCCCCGCATAAGCGGGAATTACTGCCGGCGTTGGAACATGCCTGACCTCTGTTTACGAAGTGGCGACGAGGCGGGCACGGCGCCCAAACGCCGGCGGTTTTCAGATCATGGTTTTCAAAACAGCCTGTGCAATGCTTCTGCTGACATGTTATAGATAGGCGACCGCTGGCAGCAATGTTATTCGGGAGAAAAAACTTATGGCCAGAAATTTCAAAGATCTTTCGGAACGGGAAATCCTCGCCCTCGCGATCGCTCTGGAAGAGGAAGATGGCCGTGTCTACGGCGACTTCGCCGAGGGCTCGCGGGAAACCTACCCGGACACGGCAAAAATATTCGAGGAGATGGAGACCGAAGAAGACGGGCACCGCAGCAGCCTAATTGAACTCTATCGCCAGCGATTCGGCGAACATATTCCCCTGATCCGGCGCCAGGACGTGAAGGGCTTCATTAACCGCCGTCCTTTATGGCTGGCCCAGCCACTGGGGATCAGCGCAGTCCGCAAACAGGCCGCGCTGATGGAGCTTGAAACACGGCGCTTCTACGATCGGGCCGTGGCGCAGGTGGCGGATGCCTCCATCCGCAAGCTCCTCGGCGACCTTGCCGCCGCCGAGCGACAGCATTATGCGCGGGCGGAATCTCTCGATAAAGAGCATTTGACTCCCGAGGCCCGCGATCGTGAAGGAACGACCGCGCGGCGACGCTTTGTACTGCAGATCGTTCAGCCGGGACTCGAAGGCCTCATGGACGGCTCCGTTTCAACCCTGGCCCCGATATTTGCCGCCGCCTTTGCCACCCACAAAAGCTTCGACGCGTTTCTCGTAGGTCTTGCCGCTTCCATCGGCGCCGGCATCTCCATGGGGTTTGCGGAGGCACTTTCTGACGATGGATCGCTCACGGGGCGCGGCTACCCCTGGCTGCGAGGATCGATTTGCGGCCTGATGACAACCTGCGGGGGCATTGGACACACGCTGCCCTTTCTTATCGCAGATTTCAGGATTGCTATCGGCGCGGCCATTGCGGTGGTGGCCGCCGAGCTGCTCACCATCAGCTACATCCGCCACCGCTACATGGATACGCCCTTTCTTTCCGCGTCCTTCCAGGTGATCGTGGGTGGCGTCCTCGTCTTCGTCGCCGGGATATTGATTGGCAGCTCGTAGCGCGGACCTGCCGTTCAGGTCCGCGGTTTTTCCATGGATGCCAAACCAAAAGCCGCAGGCCTACAAAGCAGGTCTGCGCTACTTGCTTACACCAGGCGGGTCGCCCCCTTAACAAAAGAATCTGTGGCTAGCGCGCGTTCTTCGAGGTACAATGAAACCCATCGAATGGGATTATCTCCCATCGCAAAAGAGCTTCAATCTATTTCACACTGAGCAAGACGAAGGAGCGTCCCTATGTCTGACCTTGTGGTCACCAACTGGTTTGGGGATCTGGTTTCGCACCCGAAAGTGATTGTGGAAGCAAACTCCGTTGAGGATATCGTTGCCGTCCTGAAAAACCCGGCAAAGTATCCCTCTCCGGTCCGCGCCGTCGGCTCCAACCATTCCACCTCGCCGTGCGGCGTGGCGGACGGCGGAACGCTCATCAAAATGACCGGCATGAACCGTATTCTGAATATCACGTCCGACTCCGTCACCGCCCAGGCCGGGGCGCTCTATATCGATGTCGCCCACGAGCTGGAGAACCATCAGTTACAGTTTTACGTGAATACGGAGATTGGCAGCCTTTCCGTGGGGAGTGCCGCCTGCGCGGGCACGAAGGACGCCTCCATGCCCGGAGAATACGGCCAGGTGAACTCTTACGTCACAGCCCTTAAGATGGTCCTGCCTTCGGGCGAACTGGTGGAAGTGGATGAAAAACAGCCGGAAGTGATGCAGAAAATCCGCTCGAGCTACGGAACCTTCGGCATTGTCACTGAGGCCACTTTGCGCGTCAAGCCCATTCAGCCGATGGCGGTGCATCACGAAACCTTTAAGCTGGAAGACTTCGTTCGGAAACTGCCCGAGTTGAAGGCTCGCAACGAAGCGATGTTTTTCTATATTTTTCCCTTCGACAATCTCATCACCATTGAGTTTCGGAGATACAATCCCGGCGCTTCAGGCTCTCCGAATCGGCACATTTGGCC
>JASHTR010000193.1 GCA_030040455.1 Terriglobia bacterium
CGCCGCCTGATGCGCAAAATCGTAGTTGATAACCCATTCGTTCCAAAAGAGGCTCGCGGCATCCAGGTAATCGCTGAAGGCACTCCAACCTGCTCCGGCATCTTCTTCGGAGTCGCCCGGGGTCGGGTCAAAAGGCACCCAGCCGTATCCGGGAAAGTACACCTCCACCCAACTGTGCGCGTCCCGCGCACGAACGATGAAGTCCCTCCCCACCCGGTTATAGGTTCCAGTATGGAACCCATTGACGATTCGCGCCGGAATGCCGAGGGTGCGAAGCATCACTGCCATGGCCGCGGCAAAATACGCGCAGTAACCCCTTTTGGTAACAAAGAGAAAGCTACCGATCGGGTCCGCCGGCTCGACGGGCGGCGGCGAAAGGGTGTAGGAAAAATCGCGGCGCAGATATTCCTGAATGGCGAGGGCACGATCGTAATTGTTCAAAGCCGATTGGGTTATCCTCTGAGCCAGCGATTGGATGCGCGGATCGAGTTTCGGAAGCGCCAGATAGATACGGCTGATTTCCGGCGGCTCGCTGGAAGAGGCTTTGCGAAGCGCGCGCGCGGACGGCAGCCCGGCATCCGAAACCACCGTGTATTCGGAGGGCTCGGCGGTATGTTGGGGGTTATGCAGCGAGCGAGTCTCATCAATGCTGATCGTCGGGAAGCGAGCCGCAATCTCGCGGGGCTCGGCGGCAACAAAGAGAACGTCTGTGCTCACGCTCGAAAGCAGCACCTGGTAATGCAGAAGATGCGCTGGCCGGCGGCGCGATCCCGACGCAGGAGGAAGCAAAAAATGCCCGGGCCACGTGGGCGCGATCATCCTCCCAGCCGCGTCTTCGTTGAACCACGCGCGGCCGGTAAAGCTGGTGAGCGCAATTCCACGCCAATTGACGCCCGAGAACCGGGCAGGATCGCCCTCTACTCTGACTCGCATCACCACCCGATTGGATCGTGCGATCTTCCCGATGTCACCAAGGCTCACGCTTTCGGAGAATCCGGTCACGTTTTCCGTCTGAAAGGCCAGGCCGCTGAAATAAGCGGTGTGATAGCGGGGGATCACAAAGAAGAGAACCGCACCCAGCACGACCACGCCACAGGCCAGACAGAGCGTCGTGAGCAGCAGGGAATTTTCAAGGGCGACGCGGTTACGAGCGAGACTCGGGTAAGGGCCTCGCGGAGCATCGTCCGAGGTTTCGATGCCCCGCTTCACGTCGTAGCTGATGAACATGGCGATGGTAAAGAGAGCGTAAAACGTCAACCCGATAAGGTAGTTCGTGCCCGCGGTAAGCACGGCGCCTGCCAGCATCATCAGGAATGAGAGGGCGGCGAGGTAACCGTAGTCGCGGTATCGGCGCGCCGAAAATATTTTAATGACGGTGATAAACAGGATCAGGTGAACAGTAGCCGGCAGCATGCGCTCCAGGGGAGCGGTGCCACCATTCAATAGGGCGAAATCCGCAAAAAAGAAGAGAAGGTAGCCGAGGGCGAAACGTGTGACGGTGACCGGCTGAAGCAGGAAACCGGATTCCCCGCGCGCGTAACTCCAGAGCTTCACGCCCAGCGCCGCCACGAACAGGACGATGGAAACGGAGTCCACTTTCCCCGTAGAAGCAAGCGTGAGGAAACTCGAGGCGAGCATCAACAGCAGCGAAATCTCAAAGTAACGCTGCACGCTGATGTGCGTTTGCTTGTTCTTGTAGCCTGCCGGGCTGGTTTCTCGAGGGCCTTCCATAACCTCTTAGCGTTGGACGGCGTACCCGCCAGTCAAGCCACGCCAGCGGATGGCAATGAGATCGCCAAGCATCCGAATGGAGTCCCGCAGAAAATGAACCTTAGTGGCCGGATCGTTATTCCAGCGCACTGGCACTTCGGAGATACGCCCGCCCAGCCGCTGGATCAGAAATAACACTTCAACGTCGAAGCCGAAGCCGCGAATGCGCTGGAGCTCGAAGGCTCGCCTCACCCTCTCGCGCCGGAAAAGCTTTAGGCCGCACTGGGTATCGCGGATCGCGAGCCCGGTGAAGAGACGGACGAATAGGTTAAATATTCTTCCGCTCAGGTCGCGTAATAAGGGTTGGTGTACGCCGATTAATTTCCGGTTAAGCGAGCGGGAGCCGATGGCGGCAACCGCATCCGCAGATTCGAGTGCCGCGAATAGTTTTTCCGTTTCCTCAACCGGAGCCGAGAGATCGGCGTCCGTAAAAAGGACGTATTTCCCCTGCGCTTCCAGGAAACCTCGGCGCACGCTCCAACCTTTGCCCTGGTTCGGCTCGTTGTGGAGAATACGCAGCTCCGGCCAGCTCAGGGCCATCTCGTGGACGAGGGCGGGCATTTCGTCCGTTGAGCCATCGTCAACGACAATAATCTCCACGGGAAACGGTTTAGCGCCGGCGTATTCCCGAATTCTTTCGAGCGATCGGCCGATCCGCAAAGCTTCGTTGTAAGCGGGAATGACCACGCTCAGATAAGGCCGGTCCATTTTAGTGTTGCAGGGGCGCTGCCCTTTCGCTCGGCTCAGCACAGGCTCTAAGGGCCGAAAAGGCGACGGTGGGGACACCGCCGCTTGCCTGATTACCGATATACGTCCTTACTCTACATCGGCAAAAATAACGGCGAGGGTGAAGAGCCGGTGTGAAAACTGCTCCCCCCCGTGCCATTCTGGCCGAGAGCGAAGAAGGTATGAAAAAATTAACATCCTCTCGCAAAGACGCCAAGACCAGTTGAAAGTCCAGAGTCGAGAGTCGAGAGTCGAAAGTTTATAAGGATAAGTCCTTTAACCTTTGACTTTTGACTTTCAACTTGTTTTTCGGCTTCGCGCCTTTGCAGCTTTGCGTGAAGCTTTTTGCTTGTCTTCTAATTTTTTCACGCCTTCGAAGTGACGGGGAAGAATCTCGTTTTAGCGGTCAGCGGAAAAGTTGGGACGTGAAGGATGCTCATGTTAGCCATCAGTCGATATAAGGGTAAGCGACGAGGGTCATAAACTCCGCAAAATCCGCGCTGGTCATCATCTCTTCGAAGAGGCGGGCGGCCAACTCAAACTTCCCGGAATGCGCGTGCGCTGCGCCTATGCGTTCCAGCTCCTCGCGAATACTTGTCCGGACGAGTTCCGGCGTGACGCGCCTTCCATCCATCATCCTGGCCTTGTGCCGCACCCATTGCCAGACTTGCGCCCGCG